>NZ_JAIQZM010000015.1:77445-104977 GCF_023333595.1 Argonema galeatum A003/A1 | reverse complement strand
CCTGTTAATCCGCCACCAGTAGTAGATCCGGGAACACCTGTTAATCCGCCACCAGTAGTAGATCCGGGAACACCTGTTAATCCGCCACCAGTAGTAGATCCGGGAACACCTGTGACTCCGCCACCAGTAGTAGATCCGGGAACACCTGTTAATCCGCCACCAGTAGTAGATCCGACACCACAGATCGATCCAAATCAACCTTTAATTGGTGTAATTGATACTGGATTTAGTGGAAATAATCCCGATCTTGATTATCGCCGATTTAAGTTGGGAAGCGATCGCATTTCCAATGACGGCAATCCTTTCCTATCTCCCGGTGAAGGAAACGAACACGGAACTCATATTTTAGGATTAATTGCTGCTACCCAAGGTAATGGTATTGGGATTGATGGTATCAACGATAAAGCACCAATTTGGTTGGGGCGTGCAGTTGGTGGTGGAAATTGGGCTTCTTCGCTGTACGAATTTGTGGGTACGGCGAAATACTCTGGATACAAAAATACCGTTGTTAATCTCAGTTTAGATTTAACGCAAGTTAATCCCGATGGTACTGTTACTACGCGGTATGAGTTGACGCCAAAAGAACGGGAAGCGATCGAATTTGCGCGTCAAAACCATGTCCTAATTGTCACTGCTGCTGGTAACGATGGCGGCGTGATGTCGGTTTTGGGGCAAGCATCCCAGGAGTTTGACAATATTATCACTGTTGGCGCATCCAATGAGTTCGATCGGGCCAACTATTCCAGTTATGGTGCGGGTTTGGATATTTTAACTGAAGGTGGCACAAGGGATAATCCCGTGCTGTCTACGGTAAAAGATGGCGTAGGTATGATGGCGGGGACTTCCGTTGCAGCAGCGAGGGCGACGGGTGTGGCATCTTTAATATGGGCAGCAAATCCCGATCTTAGCTACAGGCAAGTAATTGATATTCTCGAATTGACGGCGGTGGATGTGAAAACGCCGGGATGGGATGCAGAAACGGGCGCTGGGTTGTTAAATGTAGTAGGTGCGATCGAATTAGCGAAGAAAACAACACCGCAAACTTACACGCCTTTCCCTTGGGTAGCACCATTTACTTGGGATGGAGAAGGGAAAGTAACGCCAGTCGAGCGGGCTGCGAGTGGAGGGAATACCCTAGCTACGGCGGCGGTACAACCAGATCCTAACTTCTCTGATAGTGATACAGTTGATGTCAATAATCGCGAAAAATATTATGAAGTTACTATTGAGCAACCGGGTTATTTACGGTACACAGTTACCCGTAGCAATGGTACAGAATGGTTGCCAAATGTAGAGTGGTTGAGAACAGATGGTAAACCAATATCGCGTCAATTTTCCTCTTCTTACTCCAAATTATACAACGTAGGGGCAGGCGCACCGGGCGGAGGTGGATATGCAGGTGGTGCATACACCGCCCCAGTTTTCAAGACTGAGGAGATGTTTGTCGATCCTGGTACGTATTATTTCAAACTCAATCTAGAGGATTCCCAGAACAACTTTTTAGATTCTTTTGGAGATGAGCCTGTTGTTTATCATACTAATTTACAGAACTATAACCTGGCATCTGAATTTATTCCAGATCGACCTTCTAGTTTCTCTGGGGCTGCACAATTTAAAACTCCATCGGGAGTAACTGTAGCTGAACTAAATACCTCCGATCAACTTAACTATAATCCTAGTAATTCCACTCAATCAGGGGTAAATTATTGGCTAGATATAAACGAACCAGGAAATTTAAGCCTTAAAATAAGCTCGTCTGTTGCCGATCGGATTCAACTACAAGTTAAGAAGCTGGTAGGACTTGAAGGTGAAAACGGTGCTGGAGAAGTATTAGTAGATACTGGCTTTGTTGCCCTCGATTTGTCTCAGCCAATAGAGTTAAAAAATCTGAACAAAGGGCGCTATCTTTTAGAAGTTTTGCCACGTCCTTCTTGGGATAGTATTAATCGGCAATGGATTAAGCAGCCATATACACAACCTTTCACAATTAATGGGATTTTCTCTCGACAAGCACAAAATCCAGGTGAAGGACAAGTTCCAAGTAATGCCGGAGGATTTTCTAAGACTGTTACAAGTAATGGGGTAGATACTCATTACTATGCTAATGGCTACTTGAGCGTGCAACCGAGTGGTTATGCAACTTGGTATACTTACGGTGCAGGTGTTCCTTTACCGACAATTCCAGGGGCAACACAGCCCGGTGAATCAGTTCCGCCATTTTCTACATTAGGATTGGGAACTGCTACGCCAGTAGCAACTGTACCGCCAGATTATGCGGGAAATAGCTTTAATCAAGCACGCAATATTGGTGTACTTAATGGCACTCAAACTTTTCAAGATTTCTTGGGTGATGCCGATCCATCTGACTATTACCGCTTTGAATTGAATAATGATAGCAACCTGAATTGGCGCGTAGATGGGTTAACTCCTGGCGTAGATTTTCAACTGTATAATAATGATTCTAAATTGCAGTGGAGTACAAATACTCCTGCGCCGAATTTTAGCTCGGATATGGCTGGTACATATCCGGGAACTCCAGGCACTTACTACATCCGATTGAAACCTTTTGCCTCTGGTGGTTCTAACTATAACTTTAGTTTGTCTGCTATTCCCAGAAACACAGCACCGGAAAATTTGCAGTTTAACTTAACGAGTAACAGCTACAACGTAGGCTCAACTGTTGAGCTAAATGGTAAAGTTTTCGATCGCAATGGAGCCAGTGACATTTCTAGAGTAGATTTCTGGCTGAAACAAAATGGTAATGACTGGCAGTTTTTCAGCCGCAATCAAAGTTTGAACAGGGATGGCCAATGGGCGAATTTCTATTTGAGCGTGGACGATTTAGCAACTGGTAACTATGAGTTCAAAGCGACAGCTTATGACCAGTCTGGTGCTGCAAGTAATACTTTTACTGGTGCATTCCAGTTGACAGCACCTTTTGATAATAATGCTACTCAGTGGTTCTCCAATGGCAAGACGCTAAGTGGTGAGATGCTGCGTGAATATAATCGGCTTGTAGGTCAGGGTAATTATTTAGGTAATCCTAGCTTTGTCGATACTTCACCAGCAAAATCTTATTTTGGCACTGACGTTCAAAGAGCTTTCTTCCCAAGCCAAAATTTAGGATACACTTCGCTCTACAAGAGCCAGCACGGAACTTTCTCGCTGTCGGGGTCAATTGCTGATTACTACACCAATTACTATTTCAGGAAATACGATGACCCTTCTGGCAAAAATCCCTATTTGCAGGATGGATTGTTTGGCATTTACTCTGGTTTAGGCGTACCGATTTCATCTGTGATCAGACAGACTGATGGTAGTGAAGTGGCATATTTTGAAGGAGGAATGCTGATAAATCGATATGGAGTTGTCACGCCAACTTACTATCAGAAAGATCGGTTTGATTTGGTAGGTCAAAATGCGCCTTCCGGTACGGAATTGCAGTGGAAGAATGACTACGGTTACTGGAATCCGGGAAGTGTAGGACAACCAACGGGGCCAGTTAGTCGGATTAATAATGGATGGATTCAAGAATTTACAGCTAGTCCGAAGGGAGATGGGGATAGTATTTTCTTGCTCAAAGATGGTCAATCAGCTTTGGGAGGCTTGGAGAAATACATCGACAATAACGGACAACAGCAGCAAATCACTACTGGTGGCCCGTACCGAGTTCAAGGGGGTATTCTAAATGCCTATCGCTCTTTAGGTGGGCAAGATGGAGTTTTAGGCTTCCCCACGATGTCGCAGGAGCGGTCTAATTTTAATGGCTATAAAGTTTACCAAGCTTTTGAAAATGGCTTTATTGCCGAAACTTACGATGGTCGTACCATTAAAAGAAATTGGCAAGGTCAAGATATTTGGCCTAATATTTCAGCTAGCAATTGGAATGCAAGGTTTATCAACCGCAATCAATGGAATGTAGATGATTACAGTACCTATGACTACGATTTCAACAATAATCCTGCGGCAGTTGTTGACCTTGGATACCAAAATAATGGCAATGGTTTGATAAGCCTGAATAAAGATTTTGGCGAGGGAAGTCCAACAACTGGTGTGCAGAATGATAACTTTGCGATGCTAGGGTGGACTCGCATAGATTTAAAGGCTGGAAAAACTTACAAAATCACAACCCAATCTGATGACGGTACGTTTTTCAAGCTTAAAAATGTTCGGACTAATGAGTGGTTTAATCCTGGTGGAGATTGGCGCGATCGCAGTGCTACTGAACCTGCAAAGACAATTGAATTCAAAGTTAATGAATCGGGTGCATACGATTTTCATGTCCAGTATTACGACCGGACTGGCTTTTCCACAATTAATGTCAAACTAGAAGAAACTCAACCATTCCCAACAAATCCTCAACCTCAGCCAACAGGATCTCCTTCGATTCTTAGCCAAACGCCTGAAAGCGGAAGAGGTAGACTAATAGGAGATACTAACTTCCGTACATACCCTTGGGCGAATTCAAGCACGTTAATTCAAGCAATATCTACTGGTACAACTTTCACGTTGTTGGAGAAATTGACAACAAATGATTCTACAGTTGCCAATCGTAATTGGTATCGAGTGCGGCTTAATGATGGTCGAGAAGGATATTTTTGGGCTGATAATGTTCAAAAAGTAGCAAGTGGAGTTAGTGGAGGCGGAAGTTCTGGTAGTGGATCGAGTGGTGGAAGCAGTAACAATGGTACAGCCCAAGGCGGATATCCTATCCAAACTGTTTACGTCTCATCGACGGGATTATTACCTAACCCTGGTGTAGGCATCAGCGTTCGTTCATTGAGTTTTGATCCATTTGTAACAACAGTATTGGCTTATGAAGCAGGAGAAGCTCAATCTCTTAATGAAGCAGAAAAACAAGCAATTGGAAAAGCTGGCGTTCAAAATGTAATCGGTTCACCTCGTCCAGGATGGTTTTGGAATAGTAGTGAGTGGGGAAATGCTGGTACATCACCTCAAGGGACAACAGGACAGTGGCGACCTTACACAGGATTTAATAATACTGCGGCTGTTTATCATACTGAAAAAAATGGTGCTGTTGCTGTATATGGCGCTATTGGCGAACTCTATGACAAAACTGATAAAAACTTCTTTGGAGGTGGCGGAGGTTCTCAAAGCTGGTTAGGTTTCCCCACATACCAAGAATATGATTGGTGGGGAGGTCGTCGCGCTGACTTTGAGGGAGGCTACATTTTCTGGTACAACGGTCAGGCTAAGGCTTACAAATTTAATGAAGCGCCTAGCGAACACGGTACTATTAGTGTGGGCCAAGGATACTACAACCAGAACCAGAACAGCGCCGAAGCTGACCAACGCTTCATAGAAGCATTTAACAAATTCGGTGGAAGTACCAAGTTAGGTAGTCCTATCCAAAACAATGATTATGATGCTTCCGTTCATAGCTGGCGTGGCTACCTCGTTCAGGATTTTGATCGAGGTCAAGATGGTCGGGGAAACTTACTGATTGACCCAGTAAGCCGTCAGTCATACTGGATTGCTGGTCAAGCCTTTAATGAATTTGTTAAACCTCAAAATGAAAAGCTCGATCCTAGTTTTTCACAGGCTTATGTAAATTACGGTGGTAGCAGCAAACTGGGATATCCGATCGATACTCTGCATGAGTGGCGAGGCAGCAAAGTTCAGAATTTTGATGGAGGTAGTGATGGTAAAGGTATTATGATGGCTTGGGGCAGCGATGGTAATGGTCAAGCAGAAACTTCTTGGCTGCCCAATAATATATCCCAAGAATATGCAAAGGAAGAGAATCAGTGGTTAGGTAGACCAAAAGGTTGGCATCTAAACTTGAAGGGTGAATCAATGAATACTTCTTACGCCAAGCGATATGACTTGGAGAATGGCTATATTTATGCTGATAATATATCTGGAATCAAAGCTTACTACAATGGAACTTTCCCTTCATATAAAGATGAAGAAGTAGACTCATCTGCTGAACTTAAGTCTCTTCTTGGGGTAAAAGAATTGGTAGAACATCTAGCAGGTAAGACAGCATCTGATGCAACTTTCCAAAAAGATACTCCTCTTGCTACTGGATATCTCGATCCTTTTTCAGATCAAACATATCACACTGGATTTGACATAGGCATTAAAGAGGGTGAATCAGTTTATGCTTTGGTTGAGGGAATAGTTGTCGATAATCCAGGAGGGACGTATGGCTCGGTTGCAATTCATAACAATCTGTTAGGAAAAACTTTTGTTTATCTGCACATGAAAGAAATAAGTGCCTCTGTAAAAAAAGGTGAGCATATTAGTGCTGGACAGAAGCTCGGTTTAGTATCAAATACAGGCAGCACTATTAAAGACCCAATGAATCCACATCTGCATTTTGAGGTACAAGATGATGGGAAACTGAATAAACTTATGGAAGATAAAAACTCTCTGGCACCTTTGCCCACTCTATTCAAAGATAATGGCACAGAATTTTATGCTTTTCCCTCCAGTATTTATCGGAAGGCTAAATCAGTTGTTGAAGCAAGAATGTATAACCCACTAAATGCTTTTTTTGAAGCGAAAGCTAAAGGGCTAACAGTACCTCCCTCTCCCTAGTAACTGTTAAGTTTATGAGCGTGCTTGGGGTGTGGAAGTGTGAGTGCATTTTAGGAACGAACAAAGGTGCGATCGCCCTTTTTACGATGTCAGTGCTGATGGGGATGAGAGTGCGATCGTGCTTGTGGAATTGGAGATTGCGATCGCCCTTTTCGCTATGTCAGTGCTGGTGGGGTGAGAGTGCGATCGTGCTTTTAGGATAAGAGTGCTGGTGAGGATGAGAGTGCGATCGTGTTTGGGGATGGATGTGGGTGCGATCGTACTTGTTCAATTGGAGAGTGCGATCGTGTTTGGGGATGGATGTGGGTGCGATCGTGCTGGTGGGATTGGAGAGTGCGATCGTGCTTGTGGGATTGGAGAGTGCGATCGTGTTTGGGGATGGATGTCGGTGCGATCGTGTTTGGGGATGGATGTGGGTGCGATCGTACTTGTTCAATTGAAGAGTGCGATCGTTTTTGGTGATGGATGTGGGTGCGATCGTACTTGTTCAATTGAAGAGTGCGATCGTTTTTGGTGATGGATGTTAGTGCGATCGTACTTGTTCAATTGAAGAGTGCGATCGTTTTTGGTGATGGATGTTAGTGCGATCGTACTTGTGGGATTTGAAAGTGCGATCGTGTTTGAGTATGGATGTAGATGCGATCGTACTTTTGGAATTGGAGAGTGCGATCGCTTTTGGTGAGGGATGTGGGTGCGATCGTACTTTTGGAATTGGTGAGTGCGATCGCGTTTGGGGATGGATGTGGGTGCGATCGTACTTGTGGAATTGGAGAGTGCGATCGCACTCAACTTAAGTTTAATCCGTTGAATCTGATTCCAGAAATAAATCCATCTCAACGCGAAAAAACTCAGCTAGTTTTCTTGCTTCATCATGCTTAATCGGTCTTTTATTCATCAAAATTTCTGAAACGGTTGTCTCTGAACCTAAAATGGGTATCAAGTCAGACTCTTCTAAATCCCTTGCATCCATTAAATGTTGCACCATTGAAATAGAATTGACTGTAGAAATAGGATAGTTTTCCTCTTCAAACTTCTCAATCAGTACGAGTAAAAGCTCCAAAAAAACCTCTTCCTCCACTGTGCGTGGCGAACGGTGTTCAAGTTCTTGTACAAGAGCAATTGCTCTATCATTCTCAGCCTCCGTTACGATCGGTTTTGGTTGATAGCGAACTAATAGTTCTGTATAAGATTTGGCATTAAAAGTACGGGTCATTTTTCCACTCATCCTTGTCATATTCTGCGTGAGTTAGAACGTATTTGACGTAGATTCTTTGAGAAACATAAACAAGATCGACAATTAGCCGATATCGGTTTCCCTTAATATTGAAAACTGTGAAGTTTCCCACCGCCTCGGCTTTGGGGTAAATCTGCTGAACATCAAGTAAGTTCTGCCATGTCGCTTTACTTGCTACTCTATACCAAGCATAAAGGGCTTCCTTTGCATCTGTATGTTCCTCACTAAATTCCCGAAGGATTTTTCGGCTAATGACACGCATCACACCAACCTTTTCAATCGCACCACTATCTCTATTATCTTGCTTTTGTACGCCAATACTCAAATTTGGTGCTGGTGGAATTGGAGAGTGCGTTCGCGTTCGCGTAGCGTGCGCCTTAGCGCATAGCGTGCCGTAGGCATATCGTGTTTGGGAATGGATGTGGGTGCGTTCGCTATTCGTGCCGTAGGCAATCGTGCTTTTGGAATTGGAGAGTGCGTTCTTGTTTGGGGATGGATGTGGGTGCGAACGCGAGTGCGTGCCGTAGGCAATCGTGCTGGTGGAATTGGAGAGTGCGATCGTGTTCGCGTAGCGTGCGCCTTAGCGCATAGCGTGCCGTAGGTATATCGCTTTTGATGATGAATGCGGGTGCGATCGCGAAGCGTGCCGTAGGCAATCGTACTTGTGGGATTGGAGAGTGCGATCGCATTGTAGGATGGAAAAACTGCCAAATCTCTGATTGCTATGCCCCAATCCATCCAGCAAGAAGCCCAAGGCATTGTGGATACTCTTGCATCCATACCCTTTGAAGATTGTATTGCTCTTTCCAAAGAATTTCGAGAACTTCCAATGAGTGCTGGTATCTATGCTGTCAAGCATCGCACCCTTGGAATCCTTTATATTGGCAAAACGAGAACACTACGCGATCGCTTTCGTGGGGGTCACAAAGCTTTACTTTGGGCATTTATTGAAGAATTGAAAGCTACAGACATCCGAATCGCTTTTTATCAATTAGATTTTACTCAATGGATACAGCTATCATCAGAGTTAGAAAGTCTAATCATCCAAGCTATTAACCCACCCTATAACGTGAAAATTCCAGCGAGGGACTAACGCTATGCAAACTCAGCCTGCTATCAACGAACATCTCTCCCCAGAATTAGCGCAAATCTTTCTGGAAGGATTACCCGAAAACATTCGTAACGGACTCGAAATGCGGGCTAAAACAATGAACTATCCCGTTTGGGCAGTAATTGAAATGGCGATCGCAGGTTATCTTGATGAAGAGGCTTTATCCTTTGCCGATTGTAAGCCTAAGCTCGATTAGCGATCGATGCAAGGGGATGGATGTGGGTGCGATCGTGCTTGTGGGATTTGAGAGTGCGATCGATGCAAGGGAATGGATGTGGGTGCGATCGTGCTTGTTCAATTGGAGAGTGCGATCGCATTTGTTCAATTGGAGAGTGCGATCGCTTTTGATGATGGATGTCGGTGCGAGCGTGCTTTTGGAATTGGAGAGTACGATCGCTTGTTTTTTCGATGTAATATTAAAAAGCGATCGCCTCTGCTAAATTTTATGATATAATTACCTGTAACCTACAGTTAAAATTGCTCGCTTTTTTTCGCTCTAAAGGAGTAAAGCCCGTGAAAATAGAAGAATTACTACTCATCAGAGGAATTATTCACCGCGATCCAGAAATTATGAGCGGTGTCCCCGTATTTGTCGGCACCCGCGTCCCCTTAAAAACTTTTTTCGACTACCTGGAAGGTGAAAGAGGTTTCGCAGAGTTTATTAATGACTTTCCTTACCTAGAAAGTCAGGCCATTAAAGTGCTAGAAAACGTAACTAAGATGATGTTGTCTATAGAAAATACTTCAAATGCTTATATTGCTTGATGAAAATCTCTTAAGCCAAAAACTCAAGCAGCCTTTCATAGACGAGGGTCATTCGATCGGCAATGTTTATGACATGGGATGGAGAGGTCTAAAAGACAGGGAAATTTTGGATAGAGCCGAAAAGCATCCTTTTGATGTTTTTATCACAGCCGATAAAAATCTTCCATATCAACAAAATCTAGCGAGTCGTTTTATTAGAATTGTGGTATTAGATTCTACCAGTACAAGACCCGACCATCTTGTACCTTTGATGAGGAAAGTTAGCGCTATGATAGCTTCTCTGCCAGCAAGTGCGAAAGTTTGTATTAATGATGCTGGCGATGTTGTTTCAATTAGCCCTTGAGCGATCGTACTTGTAGAATTCGATAGTGCGATCGTACTTGTGAAATTCGATAGTGCGATCGCTTTTGCAATGGATGTTGGTGCGATCGTACTTGTGGAATTGGAGAGTGCGTTCGCGAAGCGTGCCGTAGGCATATCGTGTTTGGGAATGGATGTCGGTGCGATCGTGCTTGTTCAATTGGAGAGTGCGTTCGCGAAGCGTGCCGTAGGCATATCTCTTTTGGTGATGGATGTGTGTGCGATCGTGCTTGTGGGATTTGAGAGTGCGTTCGCGAAGCGTGCCGTAGGCATATCGTTTTTGGGGATGGATGTGGGTGCGATCGTGCTTGTGGGATTTGAGAGTGCGTTCGCGAAGCGTGCCGTAGGCATATCGTGTTTGGGGATGGATGTGGGTGCGATCATGTTTGTTCAATTGGAGAGTGCGTTCGCGAAGCGTGCCGTAGGCATATCGCTTTTGGGATGAGAGTGCGATCGTGGTTGTGGAATTAGAGAGTGCGTTCGCGAAGCGTGCCGTAGGCATATCGTGTTTGGGGATGGATGTCGGTGCGATCGCACTTTTTATTTGTTAAGTGCGATCGCGTAGCTGACGAACCGCATATCGCATTCAAAAACCAACACCAAAATCGCAATTTTTCCAACTTAATTAGAAGATTCCTGTTGCGCTGCTTGTCGCACTTCCTCCACAGACAAATCTAACGCTTCGGCTATCCGATCAACAGTTAACCCTGTTGCCAATAATATTGGCACTGTTTTTAACTTACCTCGACGCTCACCTTCTTGCAAACCTTCTTCCTTAGCTTCTTGATAAACTCGCGTTTGACGGATATCACCTAAACCCAACATAGCTTGTATCTCCTCGCGACTTTTTTGAGTAAACTTGTAGATAATAATCGTTTCGATCAATTGTAGCAATTTTCGCTTTTGTGCTTCATCGCTGATTTCCTCACTTACTTGTTCTATCAACTGTCTGGCTTTGTTGACAGCAGTCTCCTCTGGCTCTATCACTAATTTTACAGTGTCGATGCCTAGAGATTGCTGTGCTGAACCTAGTTCATCCAGGTAGATGCGTGTCACTCTCTCAGAAGCTAGCAATTCTCGATACTGCTTAGTATCCCTTGATTCTGTACTTCTGGTAGGATAAATCACCACCCCACGCCAATCATTTTCTACTTCATTTTTATCCAGATAGAGGAAGATTTCAGCAAAAAATCGAGCGTAAAATCTTTTGTCTAGCTGAAATTGAACTTCCGCAAAATAAATGGGTGTCTCAGTAGTATCTTGTTTGGGGAGATACACGCCATCAATACGGAAAGAAAGTTGTTTAACTTCAACGGATGAGAACTGGTAGGCATCGGCAACTTCGGGTGGTTGTTCGAGCAATTCAAAAAAGATGCTGGGGAAAGATTGGAATAACCGATAAAAGATAGTATCTGTTTTCACGCCGCTGGAGATTAATTGTTTCTATTCTATTTAATTTTAACTTAAATATGATGTTAATGATGTATGAATTGTCATAAAAAGTCATAGCAATCGCATATTTTTGCTCTGCAATCTTACTAAACAATTCAGTAATCAACATTTCCGATTGTAGGGACACGGCATCATAAATATTTTGGCCAAAGGTTAAATCTTAATTATGCCGTGTCCCTACACCCATTTCGAGGAATGCGATCGCGCAGCGTGCTGTAGGCAATCGCCCTTTTCGGTATGTTGGTGCTGGTGGGGGTGGGAGTGCGATCGTTCTTGTGGGGATGAGAGTGCTGGTGGGGATGTGGGTGCGATCGTTCTTTTGGGTATGGGAGTGGTGATGGGGGTGTGGGTGCGATCGCGCTTTTCGGAATATCAGTGCTGCTGGGGATGAGAGTGCGATCGTACTTGTGGGGATGAGAGTGCGATCATCCTTTTGGGGATATGAGTGTTGGTGGGGGTGGGAGTGCGATCGCCCAAATTATCGCTATGTATGTTAGAATTAGTTTTAACTTGTATTCACTATAAAAAAACAATAAGCATGGTCATTTCTGAAGATATTGTAAAAGCAAGTGGATTATCAGAAAAAGAATTAATTTTAGAACTGATTATCCTCTTGTTTCAGAGAAAAAAGATTAGTATCGGTAAAGCATCCCAACTTGCTCAAATGCCTTTACTGCAATTTCAACATGAATTAGCTATCAGAAAAATTCCGATCCATTATGATGAAAGTGATTTAGAAATTGACTTAAAAAACTTACAAATTATCTAAATTTTATGATAATTGTTAGCAACACTTTACCCATAACTAATCTATCTGCTATAGGAAAACTCCACCTATTACAACAAATTCATGGGGAAATTATCATATCATCAGCCGTTTTTGAAGAATTAACCCAATGGGGAGATTCTATACCAGGAGCAAAAGAAGTAAAAACATCTAATTGGATTCAAGTGAAACCAATTAACAATATGGGTTTAGTACAGACATTAAAAAACCAATTAGATGAAGGAGAATCTTCTGCGATAGCCTTAGCATTAGAATTAAATGCAGATTGGTAAATTATAGATGAACAATTAGGCAGACAAATAGCAATTGAACATAACTTAAAAATAACAGGAATTTTAGGAATTCTGATTGAAGCAAAACGTCAGGGATTCATTCCATTAGTTAAACCCATTCTTGATGATTTAATAAACATAGCCCAATTTTGGGTTAATCCCTCTCTTTATAATCGTATTTTATCAATTGTTCGAGAATCATAGTCATCGCACTTTTGAGGATGAGAGTGCTGGTGGAGATGAGAGTGCGATCGCCATTTTTGGGATGTGGGTGATGGTGGGGATGAGAGTGCGTTCGCGAAGCGTGCGCCTTAGCGCAATCGCCCTTTTTGGTATGTAAGTGCTGCTGGGGTGAGAGTGCGATCGCCCTTTTTGGGATGAGAGTGCTTTTTGGGATGTGGGTGCGATCGCATTTGTGAAATTCGAGAGTGCGATCGCTTCTTTTTTGTATGGAATATTAAAAAGCGATCGCCTTTTCCCAAAATCAACCACTCATTCAACTTTTTACACCACTACTAACCTCAACACCATAAGCCCCTTCCTTTTCAACTATTTCATTGTTATCTCTCTTCAAAAACTCATCTAACAACTTAAAGAAATAGTTAAACCCCTCTTTCTCATCCACAGAATAAAGTAAAATAATCTTCGCCCACGAATTCACAGTCTGTATATTAAACCTTTTTTGTATCCAAGGCTGAAACTCTCGATAAAACTCAATTTCCTTCTCATTCGGTTCCATCCCTAATTCTCGCCTAGCCGTTTTATACCCAGCCAAAAACATAAATAAGTTGCTAATAGAAATACTACCTATATACATTCCTGGTCTAGCTTCGATTTTTTTCAGTATTTCAAACAATCCACTCATTATGTATTCTCCGCTTTTTCCCTCAAATTAAATTATAACTCTTCTACCTCTTCAACTATAAAATCCTCGCTAGGACAGTGAAAATCCTTCACCCAATCATCCCTTAACATCCCTTCAGATGAAATATTATCAAAAACTCGGCCTTAAATTTCCACCCCATAATGGTTTCCATTGACTGTAATCGATTCCGTTATACCCTGACGTTCTAAACGTTCGCTGATTATAAAATCCTCATCGTCATATCTAGTTTTCAATCTAATAATCTTATAAGGTATTTTATTCTGTTTTAACCAGGCTACTACAGAAGAAGCACATTTATCGCATTGGAGAAGAGAAAACCTCTTGACTATATTGCCAACCTCTGCGTAAATTTCTTCTATTGTAAACTGGTTCAACTTTTCATCCTAAGTTTAGAAAAAATATTCAAATATTATAGCATTTAATTCTCAAAATGACTAATGATGTGAGTACGTTCGCGTAGCGATGTCTAACATTATCGCTTTTGTGGATGGATGTGGGTGCGTTCGCGAAGCGTGCGCCTTAGCGCAATCATGCTTGTTCAATTGGAGAGTGCGATCGATGCAAGGGGATGGATGTGGGTGCGATCGCCTTTTTGGGATGTGGGTGCTGGTTTGTATGAGAGTGCGATCGCCCTTTTTGGTATGTTCGTGCTGGTGGGGTAAGAGTGCGATCGCTCTTTTTGGGATGAGAGTGCTGGTGGGGTAAGAGTGCGATCGTTCTTTTCGGTATGTTCCTGCTGGTGGGGTAAGAGTGCGATCGCTTTTTTCTATGTAATATTAAAAAGCGATCGCCTCTCATCACATCTTCCCTTTTCTAATTACCTGTGTACAGCCGCAGCGCGTTTATCCTCCGCTCTACGTTGCCACTTTTGAGCAATTTTCTCTGATTCTTCACTAAACTGTTTTATTTTTTGTTCAACTTCTTTAGCAAAATTAAGGACTTCATCTAATTCCGCTAATTGTTGTTCATTCAAAGATGGTTTTGTCATTGCAAATTCTCCAGACGTTTTTTTAGATTAGTAACTAGCATTTTAGTTTCTAATACTCTACCCAGTTCACCTGCCAAATCTTCCCCAGCTTCCTGAATTTCTTCATCTGTATTTGTCTGGGTTGCAGAAAGGTTTTCTACTATACTGCGAATTCGTCTTCTTTGTGTCTCAACAAACAGCATAGCACTGCTAAAAGAGGCAAAAAACTGAATTTATCTAGCGTTTTCGGGAAAGCGATCGAGAATAGCTCTAGTTAAGGTAATTCCTGCGGTAGCCTCCTGCTCAATTTGATTAAGCTCTTGATTTAATTGCTCGACAAGAGCAGTGATTTCTGGTGGAATAGGCATTTTGTAATTATATCATGGTAGAGAATGACTAAAACGGTGAAAGTCGTGAGGGTACAATCGGGCTATTTAGATTATAGAGTGGGAGCGTGCGATCGCTCTTTTGGGGATGTAAGTACTGGTGGGGTATTGAGTGCGATCGCGCTTGTGGGGTGTGGGTGCGATCGTACTTTTTGCGATGAGAGTGTTGGTGGGGTATTGAGTGCGATCGTACTTTTGGGATGAGAATGTTGGTGGGGGTGTGGGTGCGATCGTTCTTTTGGGTATGGGAGTGGTGATGGGGGTGTGGGTGCGATCGATGCAAGGGAATGGATGTGGGTGCGATCGTACTTGTGGGATTTGAGAGTGCGATCGTCAGTGGGGATACGAAATAGCGATCGCCTTTTTTCAACTATCCGAAAAGAGCGATCGCTCTTTTCATCGCTATAATTGAGCTAACACAAGCTACACCACCCATGCCTGAATCCTTACAAACTTCACGACTCCAGCAAGCGATCGATTCAGTAGAATCCCTATCGCTTGAAGAACAAAACCTAGTCGTTGAAATCCTCCTCAAACGGCTACAGAGAAAACGCAGAGAACAACTACTTCAAGAAATTGGAGAAGTTCGTCAAGAAGCCTCTCAAGGCGTAATAAAATTTGGCTCAGTAGATGATTTTCTCAAGGAGTTAGATACTTGAGAAAAATTGCTTGGACTCCCAAATGTCTGCGAGCATACAAACGCCTAATCCGTCAAAATCCGCAGTTGCGAACAGCGATCGAAGAAACCCTTCGACAACTTGCAACAGATCCCTTTCATCCTACCCTCAAAACCCACAAACTATCTGGTGAGTTTGATGGTATTTGGTCAGCTTCCATTGACTACAGTTATCGCATTTTGTTCGAGTTTACCGTCACAACAGACTCC
The DNA here is from genome assembly GCF_023333595.1 of Argonema galeatum A003/A1. Taxonomy (GTDB): domain Bacteria; phylum Cyanobacteriota; class Cyanobacteriia; order Cyanobacteriales; family Aerosakkonemataceae; genus Argonema; species Argonema galeatum. The sequence goes on along the minus strand of NZ_JAIQZM010000015.1, from coordinate 89,307 downwards.
GAAGAAGCAATTTTACTGATCAACCTTGGCAACCATGATGATGTCTATTAAGGCAAAGCCTATACCTGAGAATCATTCAAAACGATCGGGTTTGGGGAATTGGAGAGTGCGATCGTTTTTGTTAAATTACAGAGTGCGTTCGCGCAGCGTGCCGTAGGCATATCGCATTTGTCACAATTTTCTTACCCTTACCCATTCCTTTTTATTTCGGCATATATTTCCCGCGCCGTTTTATTGACAAACATTTCCTCTTTTACTTCCAAGTAATCCACATTTTGCGACATATTTTCTCGCAAGAAAAAAGCTGCCTTAGCAATTCCCAATTGCTCTATAATAGCTTTAATCCCTTCAACCCTTACCTCTGACATTTTCGGCACAACTAATTTATTAACCATTTTCCTCCTCCTTTTGCTCGATCGTAGCGTTATTAGCAAATTCTGTCGGATTTTTCACCGCCAGCACTCCCCGATATCTTTTAATTATTTTATCATCGCAAGTGATAAAATCATCAACTTTTAATGCCTCAGCACAGGCTGTCCCTGCAATCAAAACATCGAGCAGTCCGACGGGAGTGCCTTGTTGCTCTAATTGAGCGCGGATTGTGGCAGCCGCAACAGCAGCATCACGATCGAAAGGAATAAGATTAACTCGGCTCAAGAGTTGCTGAAGTTGTTGTGTGCGTTTTGCAGGCGCAGTAGATTTAGCAATACCAACTTGCAATTCAAACAAAACGATCGTGGAGATGCCAATTTCTTGAGGAGGTACATTGGCAAGGTTCTGGGCAACTTGTCCTTGTCCTTTGAAGTAATAGATTAATGTATTTGTATCCAAAATGTGCATCTAAAAACTCTCCCGCAAAATGTCTTCCCCCGACTCGGTACGAATCTCCTCCAGAGTAGGAAAGTCATCTGCCCACGCTCCAGCAAGCGAATAAACCAATTCCTGCCAGGAAGTTAAAGAATCTACTGTATCGGTGGATTGGTTAGCATTCAGGTACTTGGCACGAATAAACTCAGCGAAAGTGAGAATTTCCCTAGCTTGGTTTTGGGGAAGGCTTTTGACGATCGCGTAGATTTGTTCAATAGCAGTCATAATTGGATTATAGATAAAGTTCAGCTTATCTTTATTTTAGTAATTATAGTTCATTGAGTCGCCCTTTTAGCTTTGAAGATTGCCTATTATCGCAAGGTATAAAGGAATCAGAATTGGGGTAATCTCCCGAAAGAAAATCAGGATGCGAACGCGAGTGCGTGCCGTAGGCATATCGCCCTTTTTGGGATGAGAGTGCTGGTGGGGATGAGGATGCGATCGCTCTTTTTGGGATGAGAGTGCTAGTGGGGATGAGAGTGCGATCGCTCTTTTTCGGATGTAAGTGCTGATGGGGATGTGAGTGCGATCGCCCTTTTTGTGATGTCAGTGCTGGTGGGGGTGAGAGTGCTAGAGCGTAGCGATGCGTAGCATTATCGTTCTTTTGGGATGTCAGTGCTGGTGGGGGTGAGAATGCGATCGCTTTTTTCCCTCTCTCATAGTCAAGAGCGATCGCATGAAAGGAATAGTAAAATAAGGCAGAGCCATTTGAGCCTCCAAAGCTAACTCACCATGCAAACCTCAACATTTGACAGCATTTTAGACGCGATCGAAACCTTGTCTCCAGATGAACAAACTGCCCTGCTTGGGATTATGCAGCGAAGGCTTCGCGATCGCCGACGTACCGAAATTGCCGCTAATATTGCACAAGGAAAACAAGACTACAAAAAAGGAAACGTCTTTCGAGGCACGGTTAATGAAGCGATCGCGGAGCTAAACAGTTGAAAATTATCACTTTTGCTCGCTCGTTTAAACGTGCCTACAAAGCCCTCATCCGCAAACACCCAGAGCTACAGCCCAAAGTTGAAGCTGTCTTGAGACTTTCTCCGCAAGCCCTAAATAGCTAGCAGAAAGAGTTCCCAACTGCCGTATTAATCGTTGCTTATCAATCACCACAATTTGGTAACAAAGCACTACTGACTCTTGCGTCAATCCGCCTTCCCCAGCAGGTATAACAATAGTACCTGGTATTTTAGCGCGTCGCAAATTACTGGTAATAGGAACAACAACTACAGTTGTAGTAAAGCGATCTAACGTATTTCTTTGTACCAGAATAACTGGTCGTATGCCAGCTTGTTCTGAACCTCTACTGGGATTAAAATCAGCTAAATAAATATCTCCCCGCATTAAAGTATATCCTCTTTTTGGAGCCGGGGTAAATAATCTTTTAAAACTGCTTCAGACCAAGCTAAATCAGACAAAGTAAACTCATTTTTAATAGCCTCAGCTTCTTCATCAGAAATCCTATCCCAATCTTGAAATAATTGTTTTTTATGCAAGGAATTAGCAAATTTTAGAACTTGCTCTTGTTCTGACAAGGACAGGTTAGAGATTATTTCCAGCAATTGTGTTTTCACTATTTCTGTTGTTTTGGTTGTCATTATGCAAACCCAACAAATACCTAATTGTTTGAGAATTTCATAAAATAGCCAACTACCGATTTCGGAATTACCATGAATAGGAATAGTGGTTGCTCGTCCATCTGGATGTTGCCAACGAGCGTGACTTCCTTTCTGCCGTACCTTTACAAAACCCAATTTTTTAGCAACTCTTTCCAAATCACCTGCTGTCTTCTGGCATGGGCAATCACCAATTTAACATCATCAGGTAATTTGCGACCTTGTTCGGAATATTCTTCTTGGATCATGTCGAAAACATTCACCAATTCCGCACGCGCTTCATCAGGCGTTTGTCCCCAAGCATGACAACCGGGAATTGCTGGGATGTAGGCGACAAAAGTGCCATTGTCATCAGGCCGAAGAACAATGGTATACTCCGTCATTAATTTCATAAGTACCAACCTACGTCTAAGCCATATATAAAGTTTACTAGCTTTTATCGCATTTGGGGATGGATGTGGTTGCGATCGTACTTGTTCAATTGGAGAGTGCGTTCGCTCTTCGTGCCGTAGGCATATCGTGTTTGGGAATGGATGTGGGTGCGATCGTATTTGTGGAATTAGAGAGTGCGTTCGCTCTTCGTGCCGTAGGCATATCGCTTTTGCAATGGATGTGGGTGCGATCGTACTTGTAGAATTGGAGAGTGCGTTCGCTCTTCGTGCCGTAGGCATATCGCGTTTGGGGATGGATGCAGGTGCGATCGTACTTGTTCAATTGGAGAGTGCGTTCGCTCTTCGTGCCGTAGGCATATCGTGCTTGGGGATGGATGCAGGTGCGATCGTGTTTGTGGAATAAGAGAGTGCGTTCGCTCTTCGTGCCGTAGGCATATCGTGTTTGGGAATGGATGTGGGTGCGATCATACTTGTTCAATTGGAGAGTGCGTTCGCTCTTCGTGCCGTAGGCATATCACTTTTAGGGATGGATGTGGGTGCGATCGTGCTGGTGGAATTGGAGAGTGCGATCGCTTAGAATAATAGCTAGTCAAGATGTGGTGCAAAGGAGAGATTAGACTGATTGGATATTCATCCTCGCGTATTTCAGCAATTAAACGATGAGCGGTTAGGGAGTCTTGCCGGGTTACTTAGTACAGATGAACTACTGCGCTTAGTAGACAACCCATCAGCACAACGTTTCTTAGACACCCGTAGCAACAATATTAATATAATCCAAGAAGTAGAAGGCCGACTTCTGAGAATTACCCTTTCTGGCGACAGTCAGCGGATAATTTCTGTCGGGCCAATTAGGACAAACTTAGTCAGAAACCGCATTGCTAGCGGTGACTTTATTCCACTGACCTAGAGGTACTGGTGATGGCGAAAATTCATATTTCCGAAATCCAAAATATATTAGCACAAAAAGGTGCAGAAGATGCGAAGCCAAATGCCAAAACAGGATACTTTCTAGAAATTCGATTTGACTCTCCTCAGTTGGAGGCTAAAGTAGTTGATGAAGAATTGCAAAATCAAACTATCACAGCTGATTGTCCCTACGGAATGGTAACAATTCAGTTTGACAAATACGGGCAATTGAAATCGATCGATTTGAGTTAATTTAAGTTTAAGACCATCGTTCTTGTGGGGATGGGAGTGCGATCGTATTTTCTAAACAAGGGTGCGATCGATGACAGGAGTTGTCTATAATAGTGGAGTGCGATCGTGTTTGTGGGGATGGGAGTGCGATCGCCCTTTTTGGGATGTCAGTGCTGGTGGGGATGAGGGTGCGATCGCTCTTGAAAGCGATGTCAGTGCTGGTGGGGGTGAGAGTGCGATCGCTCTTTTCGGTATGTGAGTGCTGGTGGGGGTGAGAGTGCGATCGTGCTTTTGGGATGAGGGTGCGATCGTGTTTGTGGAATAAGAGAGTTCGATCGTACTTGTGGAATAAGAGAGTGCGTTCGCTCTTCGTGCCGTAGGCATATCGTGTTTGGGAATGGATGTTGGTGCGATCGTGTTCGTAGAATTAGAGAGTGCGATCGCGCTTTTGGGATGTGAGTGCTGGTGGGGATGGGGGTGCGATCGTGCTTTTGGGAATGTGAGTGCTGGTGGGATGAGAATGCGATCGTACTTGTGGAATGAGAGTGCGATCGTGCTTATGGGAGTGAGAGTGCGATCGTGCTTGTGGGGTGTGAGTGCGTTCGCGAACGCGAAAGCGTGCGACGCGAGCGCATCGCTATCCGTAGCATTATCGTGCTTTTTGGGATGTGAGTGCTGGTGGGGATGTGAATGCGATCTTACTTGTGGAATTAGAGAGTGCGTTCGCTCTTCGTGCCGTAGGCATATCGTTTTTGGGGATGGATGTCGGTGCGTTCGCTCTTCGTGCCGTAGGCAATCGTGTTTGTGGGATTAGAGAGTGCGATCGCCTTTGTTAAATTAGAGGGTGCGAACGCGAGTGCGTGCCGTAGGCAATCGCGTTTGGGAATGGATGTCGGTGCGAACGCGAGTGCGTGCCGTAGGCAATCGTGCTTGTGGGGATGGGAGTGCGAACGCGAGTGCGTGCCGTAGGCAATCGGGTTTGGGAATGGATGTCGGTGCGTTCGCTCTTCGTGCCGTAGGCAATCGTGCTTGTAGAATTAGAGAGTGCGATCGTGCTTACGATCGCCTTGTTTGGTAAGATAGCGCTTGCCCAGATACAGAATCACAACTTGTGGAACCGACTGAATTTCAATACTTAGTTATCAATGCTCTGCAAACGCTGGACTTGCTCGAGTACGAATTTTATGATAGAGACAGTGGAGATTGGTACATCGCTACTCCTAGTCCCGTTTTACCAATCGCAGTTATCTTGCCAAATGGCGAAATAGTCCCTACTAATTGGAGATTATAACCGTGAGAGAGCCAACAGAATTGGAACAAAAACAATATCAAAGACTCACAGAAATCTTTGCTACAGCCCGAAAGCGATACCTAGATGCCGGAGGCGATCCGAAAAGTCCAGGTGGCAGTCTGAATGGAAAAGATTGCTTGACTGCTGAGGAAAAGCGAGAAATTGTAGAATTAGGAAAGCAAGTTTTTCCCTTGGAGCGAGTCAAGGTCAAAGCTTGATTTAACTTGGATTTTTAACAGTGCGATCGTACTTCTGGGGATGAGGGTGCGAACGCGAGTGCGTGCCGTAGGCAATCGTGCTTCTGGGGATGTGGGTGCGATGTATTTGGGGTGAGGGTGCGAACGCGAGTGCGTGCCGTAGGCAATCGTGCTTTTGAGGATGAGGGTGCGATCGCACTTGTGGGATGAGAGTGCTTGTGGGATGTGAGTGCTGTTGGGGGTAGGAGTGCTAGAGCCTTCTTATCCCAAATCCGGGTTATTTACCCCCTTTATAGTGTGAAGTGTAGGGGTGAAGCATTGCGGCAATAAGTGTATTCCCAAGAGCCAAAGCCTTTCTACCGCAATGCTTCACCCAACTTATGGATAACGGGGGTTTTTATCCCGGATTTGGTATTACAATCAACTTGCGATCGCCTTATCCTTTCTCAAAAACCTCCTCAAAATCTTTGTAAGCGCTCAGCACCCGCTCAACCTGGATTCCATTTTTTATCGGTCGGTAAAAAATCAGATATTTATCCACTGGTAAACTGCGTAGAGTCGGCGAAAGCTCCTCACGACTAGAACCCATTTCTGGAAACTGAGCTAATCAACGGTTTTTTTCTTCAAAAGCATCCATAAAACGACTAGCTGCACTCAAACTAAACCGTACTAAATAGTTTTTTATATCTCTTAAATCTTGCGAGTGCAGGAGCGCTCAAAATATATCGACTCATTACTCTCCCTGCTGTGCTTGCTGAATTTATTCGCGCAGTTCTCTTAATACCTCTTCCCCATCAAATACATCTCCCCGATCCGAGTGTTCGATCCCGATCGAAATTTCCTTTCGCAGTTCTATAATGACTGTGCTTGGTTGCTATTTGTAGGAGTGCCTTTGCTTTTATGGCTAGCCTGGTTGTTTTCTTGCCTCAATCCAGAAAATCTTTTCTGCGGACATCAAGAATCTGTTAACTCCGTACAATTTAATGGAGTCGGGCAGAATCTAATCAGCGGTTCCAGCGACCAAACTGCGATCGAATGCAGAGTAAATGGCTTCTTCAACCCATTAATCGACCCAGAAATCGGCCCGATCGGAAACCCAGCAGGTAAATCCCTTCGCACAGTTAAATACAGACCTGTGGATAACAATATAATCGCCGCAGGTCTAGAAAATGCAGAGATTCAATTTAGGGATTTGGCTAGAAGTAAAGGAGAAGTGATGGAATCATTTTCCTACCAAAAAGATGACAGGGTTTTGGGTATAGAATTTCCCAGAGATTCCAGATATCTTTTTAGTGGTCACGGCAGCGGTTTTGTTCTCCAGTGGAACGCAGACTTTAATTTAGAAGCAAAACCCACAAGTATTGTTGCCAAACAACGGCTTCGTACAAAGCAATTTTATTTTGCAGTGTAAGCTGCTGTACTTACCGCTGTACTCCCCAGATTTCAACAAGAACTTGCTCTTCGATTTGAGTAGATTTCATTTCAGCAATTTCGTGATGAACGTGCGGATATAAACTTGCTTTTCTATGACATACTCAACTGTTATGCAGACAAAATATTAAACATATTTGCGAATCTTTAACAACTTCATCAACTCGCGTTGTACCCGCTGATATAAAGGAATCGGTTCCACTTCAATTTGGGCATAAACCTTAGCATTCGGTTGGAACAATTTCTGCCGATTGTCAACAATCGCCCTTACCCTTAACAACTGCTTTTGACCCGAAGGATCGGATTGCAGCACCGGCTCAATCTTTTCAATCCGAGTGGTAATTGCTGACAATCCCGGTTCTAGCGGTTGTAAAATTACAGTCGCAGATGGTTTTTCAAAAATACCTTTAACCAAATCCGAATCAGTTTGAGCAACCTCAATTAAAGCTACCAGTTTGTCTAAATTGGCAATTTCCAACACATCCTGATTTTCCGGCATTTTCTTACCCACCTTTTCATGTAGATTTTGGCTGACGACTATTCCAGAAATAGGAGCTTCTAAAATCTGATTTTTCAGTTGTTCTGACTGTAGTTTTTGGAGCTCTTTCTTCAAAGTTTGAATTACGGGAGTGCGAATAGCCACTTCATCCTTAGCTGCAGCTAATTCCTGCATCGCAGTTTGTTTAATGGCAACTCTACTGGCCAACTCATCTTGACAATTGGCTAGTTTTTGTTGCCTTTCCAGTTTGACCGCCGCAATTTCTTCAGCTTTGGCAGACATTTGATGTTTTATTTCCAAAATCTCTTGTTCTTTTCTGCCAATATTGCCTATCAAGGTGGCTTTTTGACTTCTTAATTGTTCCAGTTTTTCTTGTAAAGGTATTCGTGCCATTAACTCTTTAAATTTTGGTTGTTCGTACTCGGCAATTAACTTTTCTGTCCCCCGCAAATTTTCTTTCAAGCCTACTATTTCTGCCTCTATTCCAGTAATATTACTTGAGAGTGCCTCTATCTCTGCCTGGAATTTCTGGATTTCCGGGGGAGGATTTCCACTTTTCATCCCTTCAATTTCTTGACGGGTTTCTTCCACTTGGCGACGAGCAGCCATTTCAATTTGAAGTGTTTCCTCAAGTTTACTTTGGACAACTGGTATGCGTGCTAAAGCAGCTGATGACGATGATTCTTGCTCTTGCAATTTGGCTTGTTTCTGAATAATTTCTGCATCTAAGTCAAGTGTGGCAACAGAAGCGACTCGTTGACCGGCATTGACAAAATCTCCAGAATTAACCCAAAATTTAGTTATGCTGCCAGGAACCTGCATATAAACAAACCGATGGCTGTCGCTCAGCGGTTCTAACTTCGCTTCGGTGCGTACAGAGGTGGGTATTGGCATCTGAGAAACCCAAAGTCCGCCTGCTAGTAATCCGCCAATTAATATCAGGCGTCCTAAATTAAATGATTCTCCTGATTTTACTGGTTGCGTTTTTTGATTAGCTGTAGAAGGTTGATGATTGGGAGTATCAGCACTGACGGGTGAAGTGGGGGTGGTTTTAGGTACTGGTGTGGTTTCGGGTAGGTCTTTAGGCGGCACTACTTTGAGTTGTATTCGCTTGGGGGAATTGTTTGAATTGATTGCAGACATAGTTTTTATTGGTGAGAGGTGGGGGATAAAAAGTAAATAGCCCAAAGAAATAGTAGGGTGGCGGCTGTGGTGGGGATGTTGGTAAGGTTCCAATCGACTATATGCCATAGTAGAAAACCAAAGACAAACCAAATATAGGCAATGCTAAAGGGGCCATAAGCTGCTAATATACACCGGGTTTTCCACGGTTCAGTAATGGGTTTACCAGTGAGAAGGTTGGCATAAAATTTAAAGGAGCGACTTCTGAGGTTGTTAATTCCAGTGATGGCAACGGCGAGGTAATATCCATCGAATTTGGCTAAAGGGTTGAGGTTGAGAGCAACTGTAAATAGTGCGGCTGACATGAGGAGGAAACTGGTAGTGGAAAGCCATGTACCGCTGGCTGAGAAGTTCCACAATCCTAAACCAATGGATGCGAGAATTAGTTGTACGAGTACGCCTGCTCCTACTACTAATATTCGTCGGCTGCGAGATAGGCAATAGGAGTCGGTGGTGTTGGTGTATACCGAGGGTATAAAACACATGAATAGTAAGCCGATTTCTGGGACTATGCCGTTGTAGTGTTTGAGAGTGAAGGCGTGTCCGAGTTCGTGGAGGGTAACGACTAAGGCGGTGAGGAGGGCAAATGGTAAGAATAGGCTGCTGCCGTAGGTTGATAGTAGTTGTTGTCCGATGAAGATGATTTCTGGTTGTTGGTTGAATCCTATGATGGCTGAAATAATTAGAAAGGCGGTGAGGAGAAATGCTGTTGGTTTTGTCCAAATAAAGCGTATTATGTCGATATGTCTGGTTAGAAATGCGTCGGGGTTGAATAGGCGAATTCTAAAGGATAGTAGTTGGAGAGGGGTGAATTTACCACGGCGTCTTTTTGCTGGTTTGCTTCCTTGTAGCATTCCCGTGGCGGTGAGGAGTTGGAGGAGATATCTGAGTTCGTTTTGAGTGATGCAAAATTCTTCTGTAATTATATTAGTTGGTAGTTGTCCGAGTTGTTCGATGATGGCTTTGTCGCGATCGCTTACTTGCAGAAATGTCACATCCTCTGGGTTCCGTAGTATCCAGTAACCGCCGGGATGCGCTACCCAGTGAACGCAAGCTTTCAGTTTGGGTTGGGTAGTGGGAATGTTTTCGTTTTCTCCTCTCTCTCCATCCTCTACCTCAGCGGCGAGGATACCCAAGGTGATTAGTTTTTGGAGTAACTCTACTACTAGGTTGGAGGAAATCGCATCTTTGTATTGTTCCTGACAGTAGTTTTGGATTTCTTGAACGGTGAATTGTCCGGTGAAGTAGCGCAAAGCGAAACCTTCTCCTGCTGAAAACTGATAGCGGCGATCGCCTTGGCTAGTAAGGAGGATGACTCGATCGGACCCTTTGAGTTGGGCCAGTTTCCAATAGTCTCGGATGTCGGGACAGATTAAGCTTTCATAATTCACTCTCATTGTTTATTCCCCTGCAAGAGAAGGTTGCGTTATTCCCACCTGCATGGTGTAAAGCCTTATCCATTAGAAAACATCAGTTGGAAGTCATTTAGATTTAGATAGCGATCGCACTCATGCAACAACTTCCGATAGTGCTTTAGAGCAGGTTGAGTTCGTCAACAATTCGCACAGCCAAGATATCGTCGTTCACCAAGTAGATTCGTCAATTTCCGACCAGCAATTAGAACCGCTGTCTTTTATTCACGCCACACCTAATAACGAAAGCGATACCAGCAGCACTCCTGTTAGCCATACTGACACAGACTTAGTTACTAGCCACAATACATCGCATAACGAAACGACATTATTAACATCCGCTCCTCTTTCGGAGACTGAAATAACTCAAACTCACGACATTGAAGAAGCGGTTAACACCACGGATATAAATCATGTAATTGAGAATAAGATTGACAGCGAACATAACACAACCTTAGCCGCCGATAATGTTCATGCTACAGACAATACCGTACATCCAACCGAGCATTCTGCTGAATCATCTGTAATTAAAGATAAAGAAGAAATCAACAGCATTAATTCAACTCATATAGTTGATACCCAAAGTGAAAGCGAACATAGCGCCATTACTAATGATAGCATTCACAACGCAGACAGCGGATCGCACCCAATAGATACTTCGACGAAATTAGCAGTCGATCGCATTGATCCCAATCATGTAGTTGATAGCAACATTCAGAATGAACATAACACCGCTGTCAATAATAGCGTTCATACCGCAGATAGCACCGGACATCCAACTGATAAATCTACTGAATTAACGGGGGATACTAAAGATAAAATCGAGAGCGAACATCACAGCACAGATTCAAGCGATAAAATTATAGAATCGCCTCTTAGTAAAGATGTGACCAAGAGCGAGCTAGCGCCAGACAAACTCACTTTTAACTCTGGCGTTTTTACAGTCGGTGAAACTGGTAAAGTTAGCATTGATTATTTATTTGATGGCGGCGGTTATCAAGGAGAACTCGCCATCTTTAGCTTGAAAGGAATGGAGCAATTTGAACCTGGCTCTCATTTGTTTATTCAAGAAGCCGCACATCGAGCTTTAAGTAATTCGGAATTGGGTTATGTGGTGATTTCCGACCCCACGGAAGGAGCGAAATTTAATAGCAGCACTAATTTGGGAAATTACTCTGGTGCGAAAACATTTAATATGGGTTCTGGTGATGAGTTTGGTGTGATGCTTGTTCCCAACGGAACGGTACAGCAGGTATTTAATAACCCCCATGCTGGTGGTGCTTTGCGTCCGTTATTTTCCTTAGCAACGGCAAATCCAAATCAAGGTTTTCATGTCGGACAAATTGCGGATGTAACTGGTGATGGTCACACTTTTGCGTTGGAAGATTTGCGGGTAGATGGAAATACCGATCGCGATTATAATGACATGATTTTCCATGTGGGGGGTGCTACTGGAAAAGCAGTAAATTTGGATGAGGTAATTGCTGCTGGAAAAGATTGGCGTAGTTCTGAATTAGGTAAGGAGTTGATTGCTTATGCGGGTAGCGATGGGAATGGGGGAACGCCTGATGTTATCCATTCAGATGTAAGCGATCGCACGACTGCGGAAACCACAGATTCAGATAATATTAGTGGCGTTTCTCCTAGCACTGTCAGCGATAATATTGCTATTTCCGATAAAAGTGCAGTTACTAATGTAGAAGTAACTCATTCTGATGCGGCTACCACTGTTACCGATCCGATGGTTACGGCTGACAAAGTTGTAATTCCAAATGTTGAAGTAATTCATTCCGATAACACGATTACTGAAAATATCGTTACCGCTGATAAGAGTG
>NZ_JAIQZM010000015.1:14087-77345 GCF_023333595.1 Argonema galeatum A003/A1 | reverse complement strand
AGATTCCAATTGTTGAAGTAATTCATTCCGATAACACGATTACTGAAAATATCGTTACGGCGGATAAGAATGAGATTCCAATTGTTGAAGTAATTCATTCCGATAACACGATTACTGAAAATATCGTTACGGCGGATAAGAATGAGATTTCAATTGTTGAAGTAATTCATTCCGATAACACTGTTACTGAAAATATCGTTACGGCGGATAAGAATGAGATTTCAATTGTTGAAGTAATTCATTCCGAGCGCACGATTACCGATCCGATCGTTACCGTTGATAAAATTGCGATTCCTACTGTTGAAGTAACTGATTCCGATCGCACGATTACTGAGAATATTGTTACTGCTGATGCGATTCCTACTGTTGAAGTAACTCATTCCGATAACACGATTACGGAAAATATCGTTACTGCTGACAAAGTTGCGATTCCAAATGTTGAAGTAATTCATTCCGATAACACTGTTACTGAAAATATCGTTACGGCGGATAAGAATGAAATTCCAATTGTTGAAGTAACTCATTCCGATAACACGATTACTGAGCCGATCGTTACCGCTGATGCGATTCCAACTATAGAAGTAACTCATTCAGATACGATCGCTCAAACTAACACCGACGTTAACAAAGCATCTAACAGTGAATTAAATATTACCGCAATTCCGAATAGCGAGGAGAAAGAAACAACAATAACATCCTCAAATGTTACCGATAATATCGCGAGTCCCACAGTCGAGCGAACGATCGCATCAACTCCTGTAATCGAACATTCGACAGTTACACCAGATGCAAATGTAACCGATCCGGTGCTGTATACGACACCGCACGTTGATGCGATCGCGAAATCAGTAATACCTGGTGCGTTCACCGTTGATTCTAATGGGAAAGTCAGCGTTGATTACTTATATGATGGCGGTTACTATCAGGGAGATTTAGCGATTTTCAGCCTCAAGGGAATGGAACATTTGCAACCAGGATCTGAGGCGTTTATTCAAGAAGCAGCACATCGCGCACTTAGCAACTCAGAATTAGGTCATGTGGTGATTTTCGATGCACTTGAAGGTGCAAGATTTGACGGAAAATTGGGCGAACAAAGTTGGAATGCTGGTACTTACCAAGGTGCTAAAACTGTCAGCATGACTCCAGGAGATGAGTTTGCTGTCATGCTAGTTCCTCATGGAAAAGTGCAGGAAGTTTTTGATAATCCCAAGATTGGTGGTGCGAAGAGTCCCTTATTTTCAATTTCCACCAGCAATGAGAAATTTGCTCAAATGGTAGATGTGACTGGAAAGGGTCATACTTTCGCGTTTGAGGATTTGCGAGTTGATGGAAAATCAGACAGAGATTATAACGATATTATTTTCCAGGTGAAGGGTGCTAATACCACAGTACAGCATTTTGAGGATGCGATCGCACCCGGTAAAGATTGGCGCAACACTGTTTTGGGTAAGGAATTGCTTGCTTTTGCTGCTAATGCGGATATCAAACTGGAAATCGCACATCCTGTTAGCGATATTACTCTAACTCCGACTCAACCTACTAATACAGTTGACCTCTCGCAAGTATTTTCTCACCCAAATCCAGATAAATTGCACTATGAAATTATTGCTGGGAATAGCGCATCCCTGCAAGTGCAACTGGATGGAAATCAACTGCATTTGACAGGTTTACCGAAAACTGGTGTAACAGATGTTGCGATTCGTGCGTTTGATGATGCGGGTAATGTTGTCACTCATTCTTTTGCGGTGACAACTAGCACTTTGAGTCAAGAATCTACGCAAGCGGCGAATGCAGCTTTGAGTCAATTAACTGATGCTTTGGCGCAAAATTCTCAAGATTTAGCAGACGGATTGGATAGCGAGGCGGGAGAAATTGCACTATCGCAATTAGAATTGTTAATTCAACAAGATCCCGATGTTTTGCGATTGCTGAATAAACCTGAAACTCTCTCGCAGTTGGGGATTAGCAATGCTGGCGTAAATACGTTGAAACAACTTTTATCGAGTAAAGAAATTGCGGAAGAATTCGGATTACCTGTAACTTTGGGAGAAGCTTTAAGCAATCCCGATAAAACGCTGTTGGATAGCTATTTGATTAATGCTGATGAAGCGGTAGATTTGCTTTCCAGCAATGCGAAGCAACCGAAAGTAGGATTCCTAGATTTCAGCGGCGAACATACTCAGCGAGTGACTGAAAGTTTTGCTTCTATTAACCCGTTGGCAAAATTTAATACTTTGCCAGTTAGTAATGGAAATTGGGCGGAACAATTAGTTAAGTTTGTCGATAAAGTGCATCTGTCTGGCGAGAATCATGGGATAGTAAATCTCAGCTTTGACTTGTCGCAAATTGATGATATTGGACTGACGACGCGGTATGAATTGACACCAGCAGAACAGAATGCGATCGCATACGCACGCGAACACAATATCCTATTAGTTGTTGCGGCTGGAAATACCGGGGATAAAATGTCTGCTTTGGGTGCAGCAGCCGAACAATTTGATAATATTATTACCGTTGGTGCTGTCAATCAATTAGAGGAACGCGCCGACTATTCTGCGATGGGTAATGGGTTGTCAATTGTTGCACCTGGGGGGGAATGGGATGACGATCCAAATGCGTTTGTCGGTACTTCTAGGGCGACTCCTTATGTAACAGCAGCAGCATCTTTAATTTGGGCAGCTAATTCGGGATTGAGTTATCAACAAGTTAAGGAGTTATTGTTAGCAACCGCAGCAGATTTAAATACTCCAGGTTGGGATGCTCAAACGGGTGCGGGATTGCTGGATGTGAAAGAAGCTGTGCGTCGCGCTCAATTAATTGAGCCACAGAAACCCGGTTTTTCTGAGAAACCGGGTTTCTGGGAACCCTTCAGCGGTGAAGGAAGGGCGAAAACTTTAGAACGTGCGGCTTCTGATGGTACTGAGAAGGCAATTAAATCTTTAGAAAATACCCAAGAAAGTCTGCTGGAAGAATGGCAAGTTTTAGCTGATTTGGGGAATCCAGATCTTACTTTATCTGACTTACAAACCCAAGTTGGGGATAAAATTGCTGAAGCTTTCAAGAAATATCAAGAAGTCAGCACCCAAGCGGGAATTACCACAGCCCAAGCGCAACAATGGGTAGAAGCTTTAGCTTTAGCAACGCAACATTATCAAATCGAAGAAACGCGATTGCAAGCACTGGAAACCCGGAAAAAAGAACTAGAAGCACAGTTAGCACAATTCGGTGAACAAAAAACGGCTTTAGAGAAAGAAACTCAAACTCTGTTAGACAGTATTAAAGAACAAATTACCCTAGCAGAATCAGATTTAGCTAAAGCGAAAGAGAAACTCACTAATCCCTTTGGAGATGCAGATGATAATTTGCAATTCAATCCCGATGCGGTGCGACAAGCGGCGCTTCAGCAACAACAAATGGCGCAACAATTCCAACAACAGGCGCTAGGTTTTGATGTAGAAAGACAACGATACCAAAATGCTGCGGCTGGAATTAATGCTCAACGTTGGCAAGTTGTAGGAAGTCAAAGAGGAACTTCTGGAAGAACAACACAAACTTGGGGTTGGGCTATCGATCCGAATCAGCAAAAACGCAAAGATACGTATAATTGGCAAGCGGGAATATCGGCACAAAACAGCCAATCGATGACGCAATTATCCCAGCAAGCGCAACAACAAAGTAACCTGTTAAATCAATACGCTGACTTCTTAGAAGGGCGGCAAAATAATTTAGATTTGGGTGCAGGTAGTGTTGAAGATGGTACTAAAGTTCTGCAATTGTTACAAGAACAAGCAGCAGAACAGCAAAAAATTGCCAATCAATATTTCCAACAAGCTGCTGTTGCAGAACAACGCCGCCAAGCAAATCAAGATACTGCTAATTGGCATAATTCCTTAACTAATCGCTGGGAACAAGTTGGTACTCGCCGCTCTGGAAAACGTACCGAACCTGTTTATGGTACGGTACACTATCCCGAACATATTGCACCTGCGAATCAAGCTCAATATTTGGCAAATGTTGCTGCTGGAGAACGAAATAATTACCAACAGTTAGCACAACAAGCACAACAACAGGCAACTGCTCTACAACAACAAGTAGAAAAATTACAAACTCGTCTCAGAGATTGGCCTGTTTTGAAACAGGGGATTGATTATGAAATTGATGCTGATGCACTGCGTTTACAAGCTGAAAAAGATTTATTAGCTTTACATACACCCGTACAGCAGCAGAAGTTAGAAACGCTGAATTTGCAGATTTCTCAAGCTCAAGAGGAATTGCAAAAGCTAGAAAATCAGAAAATTCCGACGCAACAACAGGCGACTGATTTAACAGAAAATCGGTTGAAGGAAACGCAGACAGAAGTAGAAGCAATTCAAACACAACGCGCTAAGGCACAGAAGGATTTACAGAATTTCTTAGAGACGGCGGGTTTCTTATTGCCTTATCGGGAACGGTTGACGTCTGTGCAAAAATCCATTCAACAATTGTCAGATGAAAAGCTGGATGTGCAGTTAAAAATGCAGCAGTTGTCTAGTCAATTGACGAAAACACCTAGCGATAGTTTGCGCCAACAACTGAATTATTGGAATGACCATTTGGCAACGATTAATCAGGAGTTAGATTGGGCGAAGTTACAGCAAGATCAGTTGGCGCAAGCGATCGCAGATTCTCCTGAAAGATTGGCAATTTCTGGCTTAATTAAGGAATTGGAAACCGCACCTGCTTCTATTAATCCCACATCCAAAATCGAAAAGCTGAAATTGATGGAGGGAAGTGGTGCGAATTTCTTAGAAGGTTTTGATAATTTGGCTCAACGTCTTGCTGATGCTAAAGCTGAAGAAAATCAGACTCAGAATGATTTAGATAAGCTGAATCGGGAATATCGGGAGTTGGGTTTGCAGAAAGCCAATTTGGAAGATAATCTGATTCCGGGGAAACAAAAAGAGATTGCGGCGAAAGAGAAGCAAATTGCGGGGACGGAAAGTGCGATCGCGCAAACTCAAGCATCTTTAAATTCACTGCAAAATCAGCTAACACAAACACAAGATTCTTTAGCACAAAAGTCGGGAGAAATTCAGCAACAAGAGGGGGTAATCGCTGCTACTCAATCTCAGGTTACTAATCTGCAAAATCAGATTTCTGCTAATACTTCTGATATTCAGCAACAGCAGTCTGTCGTGCAAGGTTATCAGAATCAAATTAATCAAGCGAATAATAATGTTAACTCCTTAGAACAGCAACTGCAACAGCATCAAGCTAATGCTAATTACTGGAATAGTCAGGTTAATACTTGGGGAGTTGTAGGATGGCAAGACCAAGGTTATTGGGGTGGAAAAAGAGGGAGACAGTGGATATCTAATTGGCAACCAGTTTACGGTTGGGTTTATAACCCACAAGCTGAAGCTAACCGAAATGCTGAACAAGCAGCAGCTAATAATTCAGCTTGGCAACGAGATTTAGCGAATCAACAAGCGCAACAACTATCTGCTACTTTACAGCCTAAAATTGCCGCAACTCAGCAACAAATTGCTACTTTACAACAACAACAGCAGTCTTTAAATCAGCAGCAACAGGCATTAAATTCGCAACTGGCTAACCAACAAACTCAACTCCAACAACTGCAACAAGAATTGCAAGCAATTACCCAGCAAGTTAACAATCTGCAATCTCAAATCAACCAAACTCAGAACCAATTAAACGGGTTAAATACTCAGCTTGGCAATCAACAACAGCAGCGAGAGGGTTTAATTGCAGAACTGGCACAACTGAATCAACAAAAATCCGATCTTGAACAAAAGCTAATTGAGAAATATCGCGAGATTGAACTCACTGATAAATACTTTGACCAAGTTAATGCAGAAGTTGAACGCTTACAAAGCCGCTTAGATTTGCTCAACAAAGCTGGGGTTTTAGAGCAGAAATATCAGCAAAATTGGCAGTCTTGGCAACAAACAACTCAGGAACAAGCGATCGCAACTCAAGCGTTATTAGATGTTCGTAAAGCTGGACAACCAGACCGCGATCGCTTGCTATCCTTACAACAACAATTGAAGGATACTCAGGGCAATTTGGATCGGGCGAAATCTATCCAAAAATCGATTACTGATACCCAACAAGCCCTCGAATTTACTAAGCTACAACTAGGGAATCAAAACTTACTCCTGCAAAGCTTAATTGACAACGACGATTCACTAGCTGCATTGGAGCGATATTATCTCAATGATGCGGCCACACATCAACAAAGGATATGGCAATGGAATGGCAGTTCCTACGCTTATAATGCTGCTGAAGCTGATGCTTATCGTGCTAGTTTGCAGCAAGGTTCCTTTGTTGCAGATATGCGTAATCGCTTATGGAAACAGCGACAAGATACTCTGGCAAAGATTAATGAACTTAATCAAAAGATATCCCAGCAAACATCTGATATTGCTAAGAAGCAATCTGAGTTAGCAGGTTTGGGACAAACGATTCCTCAAATAGAGTCGCAAATCATCACAATCCAAGGTGAAATTACCACCGTCAACAAACGCTTAGAACCGCTACAAGTTCAGGAAAATAAACAGACTCAAATTATCCAAACGGCAACGACTCAGGCGCAAAATTTAGCGGCTGAACTATCTCAAACTACTCAGTTACATTCGACAGCTTTGCGTCAGTTGATTGGGTTTGGGATTCTCGCTTCTGAGTCCGATGTCGATTTCTTTGCAACACAAGTGGAGCCGCAAGTCAATACCCATTTGGAACAATTAAAAACTGTGGGGAATGACTTAGGAAATCAAATCAATAGTCAAAATCAACAGATTGCTAATTGGCAGCAAGAATTAGCTAATACTCAAGATGATGTGAGCAAGCAAGTGCTGACAAATTTGATTGAGAAAGCTAAGACACAATTAGGCAATTTGGAAACTTTGAAAGCATCGAATCAGAGTAATGCTAATGAGTTAAAAGAATTGCTGAAACAGGCAACAGAGGCGTTGACTCCTTTGCGTCAAAAGCAAGAGTTGGAAATTCGTCAAAAACTTGAGAGTAATGATGGACGAATTGAAGCTTTACAGTCTCAATTGAATTCGGAAAATGCGGCAGATGCGGCGATTAAATCTGGGACGGTGTTAGATCATGTGCAATTGGCAGACCAAATTAACCAAGATTTGCGTTTGGGTGTCACCAATTGGACGGAACAATTGTTAGCTGGGAATCAGCAGACAAAGGCACTGGTTACACAACAACAGGATTTATCGAAGTCGGTTGATGAATTGATTACTTATATCAACGATCAATTGGCAGAACCCGATGGGAATTATAATCGCATTCACGCTGATTTAGAAGATGGGATTACGACTCTTGGTGTAGTTGAAAATCGTGCTGATGAATTGGATACTGCTTTCACTTCTACTGAGGATGCGATCGCACGGATTAAGTTACGGATTGAGCAAGATGCTAAATTGTGGGAAGAAATTGCACCGATCGCGATTCGTTATGGTGTTGAATCTCAGGAATTGAAAGACTATCTCAAAACACCAGGAGATGAGAAAACTCGCCGTGCAGCTTTCCTTGCTAAATATCCTGATAATGGTACGGCAATTGACTTGTTAAAAGGAGAAACTTTAGAAGGGAAAAATCCCACTCAGGAAATTTCTAACCTACTAAATAATCCCTACGCTGATGTTTTACTTAATGCCGAAGCAGTAGAAGGACGCAACCCAAATCAAGCGCTATTTGATAAAGCAAAATCAGAACAGGCATCCCATGAAGCTCAAGGTTATGCCGCTTTAGCTCAAGCAGCTTGGTATGAACAACAAGCGGCTTATAATTGGAATGTCAGTCGTAAAAATGGCCCCTATTGGTACGAAGAAAGATGTGCTGGTAAACGCCGCCATAGACAGTGTTGGATGGAACAGCACGTTGACTATAACTGGATTGCCTGGCAAGACTATTCTCAAATATTCCCTCAGTTACGGGCCCAAGGATATGCTCATTTAGTTGAAGCTGACAAATGGCGCAAGGAAAAAGAACGTATTGAACCGCTAAAAAATCAATGGATTGCTGCTAACGATGCGGCAAATCAAGCTGAACCTCCTATTGACGAAGCGCGTAATTTCTATGCTGAATTAGAAGCTGCACGACAATCAATTCCAGGGGATAAAGTTCAACTTGCCAGTTTAGAAAACCTCCTTCCTATCATTCAGCAACAGTTAGAACAAGCTGAAGCTGAAGCCGCCGCGCAAAATGCTAAAGTGCGGCAAGAATGGCAAGAATATGATACTGATTCTGAGGAGTATCGCGCGGCTATTGCTGACATTTTGCAACGTCGTGGCGAACTAAATACCAAAGCGATTGAAACTCAGCAACAATTAGCGGATGCTGAACAGAATGTTGAACGTCAAATGGTGGGATTGAGTACGGAATTAGAAAGCACTAAAGTGCTGAATACGAGCCTAGAACAGCAACGGCGATCGCTGCAAAATCAGATTATTAATTTGCAGAATCAAGGTGTGACTGGGGGAGCTTTGGATGATTTGAATACTAATTTAGTTCAAGTCGATCGCTCCTTACAATTGCTGAATAATAAGGCTGCGATATTAACAGCAGAGCAAACGGCTCTCACCCAAAAACGCACGATGTTGACGGCACAAAATGAGGTGATTCTGGCAGAACAACGGCTGTTAGATGCCTACATTCAAGACCCCGATGCTGATTACAGCAATTTGCAACAACAATTAAATGATGCCCGTGCTGCTTTGGCCGAAGCGCAACGATTGGCAGAACAAGCGGAAGCTGCAAGTCAGGCACTTACGGCTCCTTTGCAACAATTAAAAACGGATTTGTTAGCGCAAAATGATGAACATTTGAAGGCGGCTAAGGAACATCAACAGATTCTTAAAGCGTTGGTGGAGGCTACGCAATCGAATGCTAATTACACTTTGCAAGCTGCACAAAAACAGCAAGAAGTCAATAATCTTGAGTTCCAAATTATTCAGCGTTTGCAGCAAGCAACGGCTGCGGGTAATCAAGAAGCTAAGGCTTTATTGAATGTTGCCCAACGTAATGATATGGCGACGGCGGCGGAGATGTACTACCGAGATTATAGCGATTTAGCAAGCGATCGCGGTGGTTGTGCGGGTGGTGCAGGTAATGCCCAAGACCAAATGCTGGCCAACCAATATTACGGCGAAATGCTGAATAATCGGGAGTTACAACGTCGCGCCCAAGCTCAAGCTGATGCTTTCCGTCAAGCGAAGGAAACGGCAGAAGCGCAGATGAAAACTTTGCAATCGCAACAAGAAATTGCTGCTCAATTGTTAAGTGATTTGAATGCTAAGGTTGCGGAAACTCAGGCTGAACGCGAGAAGAAAACGCAGGAATTAGCGATCGCCCAAGCTAGTTTGGATGGGATTACCCGGATTCGCGAACAAACGGAGCAAACTTTTATCCAGTTAGTTACACTGGAAAAACTCAATTTGGCACAGGCGCAATTAGAGCAAGAAATTGCCCAAAATCGTCAGGCTAATATTGATGAAGCGGTGAAAGAGCGACAAGAGCGCGATCGCTTGGAATTAGATCGTCAACGGAAGGAAACGACGGCGAAAATTGAGCAACTGAAACAACTGCAAGCTGAGGATAATTTGCGACAAAATTTGAATCAGGCGCGGGGACAGTTGGGGTTAGCAACGTTAGATCCAACGGAAGATCCGATGCAGTTGCAAACTCAACTCGCGGGACTGCTTACTTCGCTGAAAGATTTGGAAACTCAGCAACCGGATTTACCTGATGATGTGAAGGCGTTATTAGCAGAAGCGCGGGGCGATATTCACGAAGCTTTGCAAGGGAAAGAAGCGACTACAATTCAGGATAATCTGCTCAAGGCGATGGGCGGTTTGATTGGGCAAATTGACCAGTATAAGACTGAGATTAATCGCATTGATTTAGAGGAACAGTGGGATAATCAGCTATTACAAACGGCTCAATCAGATTTGCAAGGTGCGTCTCAACAATTCTTGGAAGAGTTGCAGAAATCTGAACAATTGTCGGGTGAGAAACAGATTATCGATCCGTTGTATCAGGAGGCTTTGATTAAGATTGCTTATGCTGAACAAGCGGTTGAGATGTCTAACGATTTGGCCGAGCAAGGGAAGAAAATGCTCGATGAGATTATTAAGCAGCGGGTTGCGGAACGGAAAGCTCGGAAAAAGGCTTTTTGGAATAAGATTTTAGGCATTGTCTCAACTGTTTTTTCGCTCCTTGGTGCAGTTCTGACTTTTGTACCAGGTGCTAATTTAATAGGTCTGGCTTTGGGTGCGATCGGTGGCGCGATAAATGTTGTGCAAGCTGCGATAAATGGCGACTGGATGGGAGCTATTTTTAGTGCAGTAATGGCTGGGGCGAATTTTGTCGGCGGTGCGATCGGTAATGCCCTCAAAGCAGGTCAGTCAATGGTTATGGGCATGACTCAAGCCGTCGCTCAAAAAGTTTTCAGCACTATAAAAGCCTTCCAGTCTTTAGCTTCAGGTGCTTTCAATGGGGTGCGAAATCTCTTGTCGGGTGACAAGATTATGGGTTTCCTGCAAATTATGGGTGGACTTGCTGGTGCGGCTACCAGTGGTATTTCTGGCTTCGTTCAAGGTGGATTAAGTGGCCTGAGTGACATTGGAAAATTTGGCTACAAAGTATTAGAGTCCCTATCCAAAGCTCCTACTTTAATTTATGGTGGGATTAAAGCAATTCAATCAGGAGATTGGGTTGGCGGCATTGGCAACATCATTAAAGGCGTTGTCTCGTTAGGGAAAACTTGGACGAATGATTTTAATGATGGTGTTGAATCTCCAGGGGAGAAAATTGCCAACATTTTAGAAAACGTTAGTTCTGTTGGGATTGGTGTTAGCAAGTTTATCACTGGTGGTTTAGAGGGAGTGTTAGAAGGGTTAGGGGATATTTTGGATGGATTGGGTGATGATATTCAGAAGTGGGTTGATAATTTAGTTGCTGGTGGTGAATGTGATTGTCCGTGTCAGTGTCCTGAAGAAGAGCTTGCTGATTCAGCAGAGATAATCGTTGATGAAATTATTGAGCTAGATTCATCTCCTGCTGAAGTAGCAGAAAGGCTTGAAGGGCTTGATCCTGCGTTACAAGCTGAGGTAATAGATTATCTTCCAATAGAGGATCAAATAAGTGTCATAGGTAAATTTTCACCTGAACAGCAGGCTGAATTAGTACCTAACCTTTCACAAGAAACAAAGAAAGAATTAGCTTATCGTTACTTGGAAAAATATCAAGAACTAAAGCAAGAGTTTGAGAATACCAAACTTCCCAATATTTCGACTGTTTCAGCAGCAATTGACGGAGTAACTTATCCGAGTTCGAGTGAATCTCACCCTTTAACTCAGAGAGAAGCATTTTGGCTCATTGTACAAAAGTCATTACCATACTTGCCAGGTGAGATTGGGCAAAGATTGACAGACCCTGCATTCCTTGCTGCTATGACTACTGCTGCTAAAGATGGAGCGTTGTTTGCTGGAGGCATAGCTTTAGCACAATGTATTCCAATAGTAAATGGAGTTGTAGATGTTGCTCTAGCGGTGAGTGCACCTTTTGGACTTGCTTATATGGCATACAATCTCGAACAGAATAAAATAACTACACTTATTGAAGCCTCCAAAGCTATTCAACACGCTTGGTGGGCTGCCGATCAACTTGCCAAAGATAGCTCTGAGGGTAATATATCTTCGAGCGAAATAGAATCGAATATTAACTCAGCAGGAAAGATACTAGCAAATGAAGGGGCAAATTCTTTAGAACCTACCATTCATGCTTACGGTATAACCATTGCTGGGCTTGTTAGTGGGGCTGTTGTATATGGAGGTGTTAATACTGGTGTTAATCTCCTTAAGAACAGTCCAAAGGCATTAGAAATCCCTGAATTATATGTTCAGGTTCCAATACCAAAATCTCCATCACGAGGTTATAGCGGAGGATTAACTTCTCAAGAACTACTGCTTTCAAATAAACTTTTTGATTGGACAGTTGGTACCCCAGCGAAGAATCTTATAAACAATGGAACAAAGTTTTCTGGTAAAAAATTACCGACTAATGGACCTCCGAACGGAGTTCTCTATAAAGCTAATGGGAACCAAATAACCAACTATGCTGTTTATAACAAAAATGGGCTCATAATTAAGCGTGTAGACTTAGTAGGCAGGGATCATAATGGTGTATCACCACCGCATGTTGTAGGATATAAATACAATATAAGTGAAAACAATAGATCTCCCATGAGTGGTAAACTTTTCTCCTCCGAGGAGAAACTAGCTATAAAAGCTCGACCAGAGGAGATACCATAAAACCCATGTCCATAAAACACTTATCTCTGAATATAGAACAGCTAAGAGAATTTCAGGAGTGGAAAACCGCAAATGGCGCTCATTTTTCTTTAAGAGACTATCTTTTTGGAGGATCTAACTAATGTTGAAGTAGCTATAGCTTTTACAATTTTCCAAATCGTAAATTTAAAGTAAAATTCAACCCTGAAAACTAGGACATTGTTGTATTTTTTTACCAAATTAAAAATAAGGAATAGAACAAGATTATTCTCCAACTTACCCAAAGCGCGATCGCGCTCTATTTAACCTCAAAAAAGGAGTCTTGTTTTATGACGATCGCATATTGGCTATTCCCCGCCAAAAAGAACGGGCGATCGGCCTTTCCCAAAACCACGCGATCGCCCCCTCTGTTTCTGTAAGTTAAACGGAGTGCGATCGGCCTTTTTCTGTAAGTTAAACGGAGTGCGATCGCCTATTTAATTTATTACTTCCGCAGCACTGAAGTGATAATTACCGTAATAGTCGCACTAGCAATTAAAGTGAAAGCAAGTTGCACCACCCACTGAGTTGCTTGCTGGTAATTAGAAAAGCGATCGTTAAACTTCTCAGAATCCCTCGATAGCTTATCCACATCTGTCGATAGATTATCTACATCTGTCGATAGCTTATTCACATCTGTCGATAGATTGTCCAACTTTTCAATTACATCTAGCAAGGTTGGTTCGTTTTTGGATGTAGTGGTCATTTATGTTTTTTTAACTGGATAATTCTATTGTACTATATTGCTGGAGCGATCGCCCCCTCTCTTTCTGTAAGTTAAACGGAGTGCGATCGCGTGGATGACATCAGGGCGATCGAATGGTCACAAAACTTAGGCGATCGCCCCCTCTCTTTCTGTAAGTTAAACAGAGTGCGATTGCCCGTTAGTAATTCAAAATTTAAGCCATTGCAAATTCAGTAAATTTCCTAACATAAGGCGCTCGAAATCCTAAGACAATATCCGTTTTCGGTACGCCTAATTCCACCAACTGCACCGCCAATCCTTCTTCCGTAAAATCTCGCTGAATCCAAATCTTTTCATCTTTGATATCGATATGAATCGGACATCCATACATTCGTTCTTCATCACGCCATCCCACATATAACAACAAATAGCGATCGCGCTCTGTATCAAAAACAATTTCAGTGGTTTCTACATCTTCCTCTGACTGCTCGCTGGCGTGTTGATGTATGATTTTCTGAACTAACTCACGATAATTTAATCTTTCCATAAAGTTATCTCCTGTTTCTGTACATGAAAAACCAACACCTTTATTTGATATCGTTCCAACACCGCTTGAACAAACAAGTCTGTAAAAAAATCTTGATAAATATCTTTTGGTACAGCCAAATACAGCACTCGTTCTGATTCCATTTTCTCCAATGCTACCCGATAGTTAAGAAACTGACCAACAGCCGTATGGAATTCCGACAACGCTGATAAGCCAACAAAACTTTTTACCTCCACTGCTATCTTTTGAGTACCCCTTTCAGCCGAGAGCAACTTTTCCGCTCCCAAATCTATCTGAATTTTCACTTGCAGAGTTACTTTTAAAAACAGAGGATCGCGGGTAATTGTCCATCCATCTTTCTCCAAAGCTGAACGTACCGTGTTGTGAAAGATATCTTTGGCTGACATGATTAAAAATGGATTTTTACTAGATACAAAAAGTATCTATTCTTAGAATTATAACTTAGTAAGTAACCTTCGACAAGTTAAAAGCGTAGCCTTTCGATCAAATTATAGCTCAAAGCTAGGACAATATTGAAATCATACCCAAAATATATATCGGCCAATGCTTCGCCCTGCCCCCGCGTTAAGGTTGGAAAAACTGTTTGGCGATCGCAAGTTTTGGTCTGAGTTTTGCTCTGATCGCGGGGGCTAGGGCGAAGCATTCCCCAAGTTCAATTGTGGGTTATATCATAGATGGATTGTATAATTGTTAATAAAGATTAGTCAACCCCACTGAACTCGATCGCCTTATGTCTGCCAAGGATGTTTATCACAATACAGTCAAGGTAGCCCTGCAAAAAGAGGGTTGGCTGATTACCCATGACCCACTGGTGCTAGAATTGTCTTCCGGTCGGCTGGAAATTGATTTAGGTGCAGAGCAGTTGATTGCTGCCCAGAAAGACAACATCCAGATTGCTGTTGAAATCAAAAGTTTTTTATCTCCTTCTACAACATCAGAATTTCATCATGCTTTAGGACAGTTTCTGAACTATCGAGTTGCATTAAAAGTCAAAGATCCAAATCGAGTTCTTTTTTTAGCAGTCCCAGTCAAAGTGTATCGTAACTTTTTCTTTGGAGAATTAGCACAGTTGAGTATTTCTGAATACCATGTTAAGGTACTCGTTTTCGATCCCGAACAAGAGGTAATTGTACAATGGAACAACTAGAACAATATCGCCAATTGGTTCAGCAGGTACTTGCAGAACACAATAAGTATAAGCCTTCCTATGGAGACATAGAGCAATTTACGATCGCCGATACCCAAAACGATCATTATCAGTTGGCAACAATTGGCTGGGAGGGCGATCGCCGCGTATTTAGTTGCTTGATTCATATTGATATCAAGGGCGATAAAATTTGGATTCAGCATGACGGCACGGAGGTAGGGGTTGCCAATCAACTGATTCAGTTAGGAATACCCAAACAATCAATTATCCTTGGTTTTCACGATCCAAATGCTCGAAAATTCACAGAATTTGCCCTTAATTAACAACAGAAATTACCATGAATTCCTCAGCTATTACTATCATCAACTCTGAGCTTGATTTCCTAGCCTTGCACTCACCTCCGGCATGGTTTCAAGGTCAAACTATCACCTACACCTACGACAGCATGAACCGTCGGGATGCTCGTACCGATGAAAATGGCACAACCCAATACCTCTACGGCAACCCCAACCATCACAGCAAATACTTAAGAATTGGTCAAGAGAATGCGATCGCACACCGCCCGCCTACTTCTCTCCTTTCCCTCACTTCCCGCCAGCCGATCGCAGTTTACATTTTGTAACTTTAGTGAGTAGCGGCCAAATTAGGTTTTTCCCAGGTAATACTAAGCTTTTGAGGCACTTGACAGGAATATTGCCTTATCACTTGACATTAAGACTTAAGTGAGATAATGTAGTTTACAAGCTCAAATTGAATCAACAGGGAAAATAAAGCAGTGAAGATGTGCGATCGCATTTCCAAATATCCCTATTTGTCTTAACAAGCTCAAAAAATCTTCTCCTGAAATGTTTCTTATGTTTTCAATAGTAATGGTTTGTTCGACGTTCATTCAATTCTCCTTTTCCTTCCAAACGTGGGGAAATTACGGGTTAATTAACTTCGCTCATTACCCCTAGCTCAACTCTTGACGTTTCGCAATTCTCTGACGCACTGTTTGACGAATTTCTGACCAATCGCGATCGCGCTAGCGTGCCGGAGGCATATCGCTCATCGGCGTTGCAGTTCCAGAATCCAAACCTGATGTATTTCACTCCCATTATGGCAGATTTTGCCATTTTCTGCCAAATGCAGTGGCAAGCGATCGATAAAAAGTGAGTTCGCGCCAGCGATGCGTAGCATTATTATCGCCTACCTGAAATTAATCGAAATACGATTCACATCATTAAACCTCATCTTTCCAAAGGAAAAAACACTATGAAAGCTTCATTTTTCTCCAAATCTCCAACCATGCCATACACCCATCGCCTCGCCACCCCAGAAGATGCCAAAGCGATCGCACCCCTCATGTCCGCCTTCTCACAAGAAAGAGAATCCGCCGACCCTTCCATGATTCTCAAACCCAAATATGATTTTGAGCAATATGTCGCCTATCAATTAACCAAACCTCTCTCCTTCTGTTGGGTATTAGAAGATAACAATAAATCCATCGTCGGCTTTTTCTTCGCCTACACCTACGACGAAAACCCACCAGCAACTTTACCGGAAGAATTGCGCCAACACCAAGAACGAGAAAATCCCTTTCAACCGCGCCGGGTTGGTTCTGTTTTGGGACTTTACGTGCAACCGAAACACCGACATCCAGAAGCAATTAAACAATTAATTGAAGCAGGTATTCAAAAAGCAGAATCTCTGCAAGTTACCGATATCGACGTGCTAATTTCTGCCGAACAAACCGGGATTCAATCCTTACTAGAACGCCTCGGTTTCCAGAAAGCAGCAGTGCAATATACCCGCCATTACGATATCGCCAAAGATGCGGAATTACCCAGCTTGCATCCCCCCCATCCAGAATTACCGGAAGTCACCCCACCCGCACCCAGCGCCATTCCTTTGCGTGACCCCCACACCAACGAACTCGTCCGCAAACCTAATGGCGAACCAATATTTTTAATGCCTTTACGGGATGAAAAAGGCGAATTAATTCTCACCGCCGACAATTTGCCAATTTACCCCACACCATTGCGCGATCCGAAGGAAAATAATTGGGTATTCGATGCTAGCGGCGAATTAGTAGTTTGTCCCGTATTGCGGGATGAAAGCGATCGAATTATGGAACACCAAGGCATTGTGCAGTTCCATCCACCAGCTTATGAATTAGTGGAAGGAGGACTTCGCCTGAAGCGAGATGCTGAGGGAAACTGCGTTTTCTGCCAAGTGGAACGGGGTAAGGACGGGAAAATTGTGCGATCGCCCGATGGGATGCCAGTATTCAAACAACCGCTTTTGGTGTAAAATACCAGATAATCCCTCCTTTCTTAATCCCATCTGAGTGATAGCGTTCAACTGACCAACAACTTTCTTTTGAACCCCAGGGTCATATCATGTGGCAAAAAACATTCATAGGCATAGCCGGAGCAGCAGTTCTCATCCTACAAGCAGCCAATAGCGCTAAAGCTGCTACCTTTGGCGGTGTAGAATTTCCAGACGGAGCAATTTCTTTTACCGATAAAGTAGTATCTTATAACCCTGTTATTAAGCATGGGAGTCCCATAGAAATTGCTAGAAATACCTCAAACGCTTTAGGAATACCAGATTGCGAATTCCTTTCTTTATCTTGCAATGTATCTTTGGGAGTTGGAGGTAGTTTAACTTTACAGTTCACCAATAATATCTTAACTGGAAGTGGCAACAATACCCCAGATTTATGGATTTTTGAAACAGGTTTCGATGTAGAAAACACATTTGTCGAAATCAGTAAAGACGGCTTGGGATGGCACAGTTTGGGTAAGGCTTCTGGAAGCACTAGCGGTATCGATATAGATGCCTTTGGGTGGGGACGACAAGATTTATTTTCCTACGTCCGTTTGACCGACGATCCTAACCAAGGAAACGAAACCACTTGGCTGGGAAAATTTGACCAGTTTCTAGGGGCAGATATAGATGCTGTGGGCGCTATTTCAAGGGCGCTTCCCGAACCTCCATCGGTTCCCCAACCTCGATCGGTTCCCGAACCATCTTTTGTAATAGGATTGTTAGGATTGGCTGCTTTGGGAGCGAGTCGGCGATCGCACCACCAACAAAAATTAGCCCACTCTAAGTTGGTGCAGGTAAATAAACTCAGATCTTGAACCAAGACACTGACAGGCAAGATGCCGCTCCACAATATATTAATTTACTGTTGTCGGATGGGCATCCTGCCTGTCCCCCACAAATTTAATCGGGGAAACTCAACATGAAACAGGGTGTCAGCCAAATTAAAATTTCGATCGCATTAACCATTTGCTGTTTGGCTACAACTAACCCGACTGTGGCGCAAGTTATCCCAGATGCGACTCTCCCGACAAATTCGATCGTCACGCCTCAAAACAACACCAATTTAATTGAAGGAGGAACTTCTTCGGGAAGCAATTTATTCCATAGTTTTGCAGAATTTTCCATTCAGACTGACACCCAGGTTCGCTTCAATAATTCCCTTCAAATTCAGAATATTTTCAGCCGAGTCACAGGTAATTCTGTTTCCAATATCGATGGTTTAATAGAAGCCAACGGTACTGCCAATTTATTTTTAATTAATCCTAACGGGATTATTTTCGGCCCTAATGCTCGGTTGAACATCGGCGGATCTTTTCTAGCAAGTACGGCGAATAGCATCAAATTTGCAGATGGGACTTCTTTCAGCGCCACAGCAGGGCAAACAACTCCTCTGCTAACAGTCAGCGTACCAGTTGGTTTGCAATTTGGAGAAACACCACAAAGAATAGTTGCCAACAAGCCAGTTGGGAGTGGAAATATCACTATTCCGCCCAGCAATATCGATCGCAACCAGTATAAAGACTTCCCGACAGTTCCCCCACAATTAATCGTTGATGAAGCGCTGACTCGAATTGGAAACTTAGTCGGAAAACTGCTGATTTCTCGCAGCGGTTTAGTGGTGAAATCCGGTCAAACTTTAGCTTTAGTGGGAGGAGATATAGCTCTGGAAGGCGGTATTCTGGGAGCAAGGGAAGATGCCAGCACGCCGGGAGGACGAATCGAACTCGGTAGCGTTGCAGGTGGGAGTAGCGTCAGCATTACGCCAACGGCGAAAGGTTTTGCGCTGGGCTATGAGGGTGCAACCGGATTTGGTAATATCAATTTGTCTCGAGGAGCTTTCGTCGATGTTAGTGGTTCTGGGAGTGGTGAGATGCAAGTGCGAGGCGATCGCGTTACGCTTACCGATACTAGCGCTATTTTCGCCGCTACTTTGGGAAATAGCGACGGGGGAGAATTTTCTATCCGTGCGGGAGAGTTAACCGTCACCGGAAACTCGGTTTTGGGTGCAGTCACCATCGCACAGGGGAGAAGCGCCGACATCAGCATCAATGCGACAAACCTGACAGTACAAAAAGGTTTCATCGGTTCTCTTGCAGGTCCCCTCTTGGGAGGAAACTCGACGGGGGATGCGGGTAATCTCACTATTGAAGTCACCGATTCCATCAACCTGCGAGATAGCTTATTCGATCAGTTGCCCAGCGGTATTTTTGCTGCCACGGGAAATCAGGGCAAAGGTGGCAACATAACCATCTCTACCGGGCGCTTGCTGGCGCGGGATGGAGGGCAAATCGCAGTCACTACGGGGGGTACGGGAAAAGCGGGAACGATACGAGTCAGCGCCAGGGGATCAATACAGCTAATTGGAGATTCACCGGATAACCTGCTTCGCAGTGGCATCATCGTGTCGAGTTTTGGCGATGGCGATGCTGGGGATTTAATTGTCGAAACCGGAGAATTGACCGTGCAAGGTGGTGCTGCCATTTCAGGTGCAACTCGCATAGGTGCAGGTGGAAACGTGACGGTGAAAGTATCGGGGACGGCAGAAGTAGCGGGTACCACAACCGTGCCTTTGATTCCGGGTGCCAGACTGTTTTCCAGCGATATCTCTGCCAATACCTTGGGGAGTGGCAAAGCTGGGAATGTTTTCGTGCAAGCGGAACGTTTAATCGTGCGGGACGGTGCGGGAGTCACGGCAGCAACTCTCGGCGCGGCGGGAAGGGGACCTGCTGGTAATCTTACAGTTGATGCTGGTTCGATTCGGTTGGATGGGGGAACGATTAGTGCCGAAACAAAAGAAGGTAACTTTGGGAATATTAACTTGCGATCGGGCGATTTGCAAATGCGTAACCAAAGTCAAATCACCACCAACGCTACCGGAACTGGCGGAAATATTACTATTAATACTGATGTGTTAGCTGCTTTGGAAAATAGCGATATCACTGCCAATTCTACTGATAGCCGAGGCGGACAAGTGAGAATTAGCACTCAAGGAATTTTTGGCGCTACCGTTCGCAGAGAAATTACACCAAATAGCGATATCAGCGCAAGTTCCCGACTCGGGCCTCAATTTGATGGCGTTGTAGATATTGAAATTCCAGAAATCGATCGCACTCAAGGATTGCAGAAAGTACCCCAAACTCCCGAAAATGCACGCATCGCCACAGGTTGTCAAGCAACTGGCGCACAACAGTCAAGTTTTACCAACATCGGCATGGGTGGATTGCCACCAAACCCCACTGGGCCACTTAGCAGTTATGCTATTTGGACTGGTTTGCGATCGCCCTCAGCAGCTAGCCCAAATAACAACGAACCCCTGACAATCGATCGCGAACAGCTCGGAGATGGCAAAATTATAGAAGCTCAAGGCTGGGTGCGAGGTGCGAATGGTGAGATTATCCTGACGGCCCAAGCACCCAGAGTTACACCTTACGCTGCTTCACCTACGTCCTCTCGCTGCTATGCCCCATAAACATCGGCTGAAATTCACTAGGCGATCGCTTCGATTAATCCTTTTAACTGCTACATCGCTGCTTTTAACCTTAAGCTTCGGACAGATGTTGTCTGCAACGCCTTTGCCTATCAAACAAGTCCAAACTCAATTAATTGCACCTAATTCAAACTTATTACAAACTGCCGAAAATCTCAACGATCGAGGGCGTCGGGAATTTGAACAAGGGGATGTAGAAGCTGCCTTAAATAGCTGGAAACAAGCCGAATTAGCCTACCGACAAGCACCCAACCATAATGAAAATGAGATTATGGGTATCCAGATCAACCAAGCACAAGCCATGCAAGCTTTAGGGCAATATTTGCAAGCCGAAAAATTATTAACCAAAATCAACCAAAATCTCAAAACAAAACCAGATTCAGAAATAAAGTTTTTGGCATTGTTTAGTCTTGGCAATGTTTGGCGAGTGACTGGTAAGTTACGAGATTCCGAGGATGTATTGAAAGAATGTTTGAATCTGGCTCAAGCGTTACAGTCTATTCAGAATGTTAGTGACGTTCAGCTTAGTTTGGGGAACACTGCTTTAGCTCAAGCCAAACGCGCCCAAGCTGTCAAGGATGAAAATAAAGAGAAAGCGGAAATTCAAAAAGCTTTAAGTTTTTATAAAACAGTAGTAAATAGTAATGCTTCGCCAACCACAAAGTTAAAAGCGCAATTGAATTTGCTATATTTATTAGGAGAACAAAAGCGATGGCCAGAGGCTGAAAATTTATGGCCTCAAATTAAAGATAATGTCAATCAGTTGCCTGACAGTCCTTTTGCGATCGAGGCACGTATTAACTTAGTTAGCAGTCTTCTCAAAATTCGAGAAAATTCATCGCAGACACTCCCCGATCAAAAAGAAATTTACCAAATTTTACAGACAGCTTTGCAACAAGCAAAAAGGTTGAGAAATGGCCATTGGGAATCTTATGCTCTCGGTAGCTTGGGAAGTTTCTACGAGGCGAATGAGCAATATTCAGAGGCGCTGGAAGTTACCGAAAAAGCTTTAATTTTAGCGCAATCAAAACAAGCTTGGGATATTGTTTATCAGTGGCAATGGCAGTTAGGACGATTATATAATGTTTTGGGAGATAGAAAAAGTGCGATCGCATTTTACGAAACAGCAGTCAACTCCCTTCAATTTTTACGCCAAAACTTAGCAGCGATCGATCTAGAAGGTCAGTTTTCGTTTCGCGATGATGTCGAACCAGTTTATCGCGAATTAGTAGATTTGCTCTTGCAACCAGAAGGTGCAGAAAATGAACCCAGTCAAGAAAATTTAAAGAAAGCTCGTAAAGTAATAGAGTCTCTCCAATTAGCAGAAATAGAAAACTTTTTTCGGGAAGCTTGTTTGCAAGCAAAACCGGAGCAAATCGACGATATTATAGATAAATCAGACCCGACAGCAGCAGTTATTTATCCGATTATTTTACGAGATAGACTGGAAGTTATCCTTAAATTGCCTAATAAACCTTTGCGCCATAACGTAACTCGCATACGGGAAAGCGAAGTAGAAGAAACAGTCAAGCAGTTGCGAAAATATTTGAAAGAACCCGACCGAACTAAAAAAGTTAAGGAATTGTCCGAGCGGGTATATGACTGGTTGATCGCACCTTTTGAAACCGATTTAGAAATTAAAATAGAACCAGAAAAAAGCCTGATAAAAACTTTGGTATTCGTGTTGGATGGTGAGTTGCGGAATATCCCGATGTCAGCTTTGTACGACAGTGAAAAATATTTGATTGAAAGGTACGCGATCGCTCTTACTTCCGGTTTACAATTGTTAGACCCTAAACCTATACCCCAAGGACAAATAGATGCGTTAATTGCTGGAGCAACTAACGCTCCAAGCTTTGAAAAAGAAGGTTTTGGTTCTCTACCTAACGTTAGGGAAGAATTAGATGAAGTTGCCAAACAACTACGCAGCAGTCGAGAGCTTACCAATGAAAAGTTTCTCAAAACCAACTTTCAAAATCAGTTGGAATTGGCTACATTTTCTATAGTTCACTTAGCAACTCACGGCAAATTCAGTTCCGATCCCGATCGCACTTTTATTCTCGCTTGGGATGGACGCCTGAATATCAAAGAATTGGATAATTTGCTGCGTTTGAGCGATCGCAACGGTTCTAATACCATTGAATTACTCGTCCTGAGTGCTTGTCAAACCGCTTTAGGTGACAAAAGAGCAGCTTTGGGACTGGCGGGAGTAGCTGCGCGAGCAGGCGCACGCAGTACGGTAGCAACCTTGTGGCAGGTGTACGATCGTTCTACTGCTAAATTAATGATAGAATTCTACAAAAATTTATTTAGAAATTCAAATAAGTTATCCAAAGCAGAAGCATTGCGACAAGCTCAATTAAGTCTGTTAACTAATCCTTCCTACAAAGCTCCCTATTACTGGTCAGCTTTTATTCTGTTGGGTAACTGGTTTTGACGCTTCCCAAAATTTGTTCTTGTGCGATTTCTTCCAAACCTACTGATTTTAGTAATTCAGTCCAGTCGCTATTAGGAGTAGTATTTTTAGATTGATGAGACTTAACTCATCCAAGCGCTCGTACCAAATATTATTTCTAGCATAAAAAGCTATGCGTTCTTGGGATGTTTGCGCCGCATTTAACTGTCTATTTAATTCGGAGGTTAGCGAAATTCGTTGTACCCGTCCTTGCACGAAATCAGGCGTTGGTTTGTCTTCCCCTTCTCGTTTTCGACAATAAACTTTAAAGTGCCAAACATAATTTTTATCAATTTCCAAAGGCGGACTTGTGGGAGGGATAGAAATGCTGACAACACCAGGCGTTGCGGGTAGTGTAATATGGGTTCGATAAATATCGTTATCATTTTTATCTTGCAAGGAAAACTCGGCAGAAGTAGCTTCATTGGGAGTGTAAGGAACATAAACATAAAAAGTTGGATGAATTTTGATTGTTAAACCTGGTTCATCATCAGACTGCGTTAAAGCAAAAAGCGATAAAAGTGACGAAAGCGATGTATCTTTTTTATCAAGGCAATCGCCACGACTTCCACCCTTTCGATCGGGCGGTCTACCGTTCTCTGAAGTGTTCGATTGATTTTGTGCAGTTAATAAGGGAATTCTACTCTCTCTAGCATTATCTGAAGCGCTAACTAATTTATCTGTTTTCGCCCACATTACTGAGGCGTAACTTCCCAAAATAAGTAGTGCCGAAGCGATGGTAGAAGCCAGTTTTATTTTGTGGTAAATCATCTTTATCAAAGCCATCATCGATTCCATATATCTCTAGTTATTTTGTTTGTTTTTAGATGCCGCATAAGCGGCAAAACTACCCCCGCCGCTCGCCAAAGCTAGCACTGACGGCACGAGTGGTATCCAACCAGCAAATAGTAAAAATAAAAAGCATAATCCGGAAATCATAGTGATAGCAACACTAACCGCTATTACCAAATATATTGGCGATCGCAACTGCCAACTAAATATACCTCCCACTAAAGACCAAATCCAAATCCACAGAATTTCTCCCCCTTCGGGCCACCACCACAGCAGCGATCTGTTATCTAAATCAGCACTAATAAGTTGACTTATCATGTGCGCCTGAATAACCACACCTGGCATTCGCTTTGGCCATGTTCCCTTACTGTAGGGAGTCAAGTACATATCTCCTTCATTGACAGCGCCGATCAAAACGATGCGATCGCGCACCATAGTAGATAGTTGCGAATCCTTATAATTATCCAAAATTTCTCTCAGTTTAACTTGTTGGAAATCAGCCTTGCGATAATTTATTAAAATTTGGTAGCCTTGTGCTTTCTCTGCTGGCAATTGATATCCACCAGCATTATATGTTAGCTGTTTCGCTTTAATTTTTTCTAAATCTAGCTTTTTACCCAAGTAACTTTCCGCTACCCGCATATTAAAGGATTCAGTAGTGTTACAAGTGGGATCGGTACTCATCGTCAATAGCTGACGACGAATAAATAAACCATCATCAGGCATATCAGCAAAACCCAAGCGTTCTAGCGGCATACCTGGAGGGGAAGGAGTACCCGGATTATTCGCATCAGCACCAGCACAGGTAGCTATAAATCGATCGTTATTTTGGATTGCATTTGCTAATTTTGGTTCAAAACCCGTAGGACGAAAGATATTTAAACCGATTACTCGCGGTTTATGAGTTGTTAGTTTTTGCCAGAGTAATCCGACTGCTTCATTTGATAATGAGTCTTTTCGATTCCATTTTTTTTCATCTTGATATTGAAGGTCTTTTTCATCCACAGTGATTACCAGAATTCGCGTATCTGCTTTTTCAGGAGGACGCATTTGCATAAGCCGATCGAACGCCGACATTTCCCAAGGTTGCAACCAACCTAAGTATCGGACTCCCATCACCAAACTGGTTGCTAATGCACTGGAAAACATCGCTATTTGCCAACCGCGCCATTTGGGTTTTAAATAAACCGTACTTGCGCTTTGCAATTCTTCTAAAATTTCAGATTTGGAGTTAATATTTTCATCGATCGACCATGAAAAATTACCGTTTCCAGATTGCAATTTTTTCAAACATTGGCGGATAACTTCTGCATTGGGAGGACGCTTTCTTGCCGATGGTTCCATCAACCAATCTATCAAATCTGTCAAGGGTTTGGAAATGTGCGTAGCGCTATCTCTCCACAGTATTTTTGATTCTTTATCCTCTTCAAATTCATCTAGTTCTTTACCTGTCAACAAATGCACGAAAGTGCGTCCCAGCGCAAAGAAATCGGATTGAGGTAATGGTTTACCATTAATTTGTTCCGAAGGTGTATATCCGAATGTTTGAACGCTGGTTAATTCTCTGTTTGTACCGATTTTTGCTAAGTAAGTATCAGTGATTTCTCGGACTGTACCGAAGTCAATTAACACCAATTGTCCATCCGGTTTGAGCATGATGTTAGATGGCTTGATATCTCGATGAAAATACTGGCTTTGATGAAGTTTTTCCAGAATATCTATTAATTGCAATAACCAGACGATCGCATCCTCTTCCCCAATCGGTTTATTTTCCCTAAATTCCAACCATTGCTCCAAATTCAAGCCTTCAATTTTCTCCATCACCAAGCAGTGTATCGGGTTTCTACTGCCTTCAGGTTGATATTGAAAATAACCGTCTTTCTCTACTTTCGGAATTCCCGGATGTCGCAATCGAGTGAGAACTCTTGCTTCTTGTTGAAATAGGGCAATAAATTTGGAAGATTTTTGGCTTAACCGTTTCAAGACTTTCGGCGTACCCTTATCATCTACCTCAAAAACTTCGCCGCAACCTCCTTTACCCAAAGGTTGAATTACCCGATAACGCTGTTGTAAAATTAATTCCCATCCGCAATTGCTGCAAAATAATTGATTGCTATTTTTCGGTTCGGATGGGTTCGGACACTTGGGATTTAGGCAGTAACTCATGGTAGAAGCGCAACCTATTAGAAAAACTGTAAAAAAAAGGGGTTTCTCAGGCAATACCTTCGCCATTCAAACGCCCACAGGCTCGAAGCCTGTGGCTATTACGAAGCCCACCTTCGTGGGCTTCCATCCGCACCAGCCCACCTTCGTGGGCTTTGTTTGTATAGCCGCACCCTTGAGGGTGTCGGTTTTTGGCGAAGGTATTGTCAGGGAAACCCAGTTTCTTATTTGAGTTCGTCAATCAGATTTTGTAGGTTATCAATGGCATACCCCACTTCTAGCGGAGAGCTTTGTTGTATTTTAGCTAAGATTTGCTGCAACTGTTCTTGCAAGCTACTTTTATTTCGCACAACTTGGCGTAAGCTTTCTGCAATTGGGAGGATTAAAGATGTATTTGGGCTTTCATTTTTCTCCTCTTTGTCAGCTTCTATGCTCAAGCAATAATGTTTGAGCATTTCTATATTTTCGGGGTTGCCAGTCTTAATTGTTTGGAAGATTTCTTCTGATATTTCCTCCACTAACAGGTTTTTCACGTAGTCCATCGCTACTGGTGGTAACGTGAAACCTGCTAAGTTTTTTTCGATGAGCGATCGCCTCCCCAAAGACTCCAACGCCTCGAAGAGTTTCAATTCGGATACTGGTATCCAAATATTGTTTTTTAAGTCGGTTAAAAAGATGGGATGACCTACAATTGCTAGCCAATTTGCTATTTCTTTTTCCAACTTCGATAACCGCTCGAATTCCTGAGCTATTAAATCGCGCATATCTCGCAAAACCAAAGTGGGTCGCTGTTTCAGGAATTGGGTAACGCTGCCGCAAAATAGCTCTTGAATCGTGGTGGAAACAATTTTTAGGGCTAAGGGATTGCCTCGATAAACTTTAATTAAATTTCCCCACTTCGACTCGTCTGTTAAGCGTTTCGATTTTAGGATTTCGGCTGCTTCCTCATCATGCAAACCTGTCATTTGCCAGGAACGAACGGGTAGGGTTTCTCCTTCCTGCAAGGCAATTTCTCTCGGTTTTTCTACGCTAGTGAGGATAAGACAACTGTTGTGCGGTTCTTCTCCCACTCGCCGCAGTAGTTCGCCATATCCTTTATATTTATCCTCGTAGTGTCCGGCGAAATCTCCAGGTCGAAGAATGGTTTCCAAGTTATCTAATATCACCAAACAGCGAGCATTTTTTAAGTATTCTAATAAGTAGGAAATTTTCTCATCCAAACTCTCTGGTAAATACGGTTTCCGTTGATGGGATAAAAATTGCAGCAAGTCGGCGATAAAATCTCTCGCTGGTGGCGCGTGACGCAGCGATCGCCAAATCACGCAATCAAATTCACCCTGTAGTTGTTGCGCCAGTTTCACCGATAAGGTGGTTTTGCCAATTCCCACCATTCCTAGCAGCGCCACCAGTCGGCAATGTTCCTCTACGATCCAGTGCGATAGTTGCGCTAAATCTTCTTTGCGACCGTAGAAAATTGAGACATCGGGTGCTTCACTCCAATCTTGGCGCGGTTGTGCGATCGCAACTTCCCCATCCACAGGTTCCGGTAATGCAGCGAAAATGTGCTGTTTCTGGTCTTTTTGGTATAGCGAAACCAGGATTTGCTGCAATTTAGCTAATTTTCCCGGCCCAGCGCCAGTAATGTGAAATTTCTTGTAAATTTCGCCCAGTCTCTTGCGGACAGCTTCCGGTCTGATGTCTAGTTTAGTTGCGATCGCGGGAATCGGTTCGCCCGACAAAGCTAGGGACAACGCCTCTAGTTCCGTGTCGGATACGCCTTGTTCGCTTGCTACAGCTTTCAGAAAGTCTAAGGGAATCAAAGTGGTACGCTTGCTCTAGTCTATAATATTTAATTATATTCGTATAAGTGAGTTTTTGATTGCTTTTTAGATATTTCTCACTTTTATTTTACCCTATATGGCTTCTGCAAGCTAGCATAACCTCTTGACGGTTAAGAGGCGTGGGTTTTAAGCAAACCCGATTTCCTACTGATGTCACAAAACTTTGCATTAAAGTATTGACATGAATAATTTTTTATTTTTAAGTATTTATTTAAGTGAGCTATCGTACTTGTAGAATTAAGAGAGTGCGATCGCGAGTGCGTGCCGTAGGCAATCGTGTTTGTGGAATTCGAGAGTGCAGGGGCTGGCCCAAATCCTGTTGGCTTAATTAGAATTTGGTAAGATACACTTAATCTGGACTATTCTCAATAACTCATATTATTGAGAATAAGCTGGCCTGCTTTGTTCCCAATAAGTGAGGCAATCCCAGAACCGAAAACTCTTAGAGCGTCTTTTATTAATCTCAACCATGTTGAATAAAATTACCAACCGCATTTTACTTGGATATTCGACGCCGCTGATCTTTATGATTGGTGTTGGCTTCATTGTGTATTTAACGACTGAAAGATTCTCCGAGTCACAGAGGACAATTCAGGAGCAGTACAAAATGATCCGATTGGAGGAGGAATTAACTTATGGAGTTTCAAGGATGACGCGGAATGTTCGTGGTTACGCTGTTTTTTTTGATGACAGGGAGACGCGGGATTCTTACAAGAAAAGCTACAATTCTGGATATGAACATTTTCGAGAAAAAGCTGAAGAGCTTAAAAGAATTGTTCCAAATTATACTCAAGACAAAGCAATTGGAGTGTTAATTTCGGAAGGAGAAAATTACCATCAAAAATCTCAAGAAATTTTTAGGTTGTTTGATGAAAAAAAAGTTGCTGAGGGGACAGAGATGCTGAAGTCGATCCGCTTCGCAGAGTATGACGAGGCACGGAATGACTTCCTCGAGAGGTCGGATTATCTGCTGAACCAAAAGACCAAAGCGCTCGAACAAGCCCAGCAACTCCTGTTAGCGACCCTTGCGGTGAGTATCTTGTTATCTATCATCGGCACGATCGTTACCGCTGTAGCGATTACCTTGCCATTGAAACAACAGTTGCCGCTCGCGATCGGCGCTACCGAACAGATTGCACAAGGAGATCTCACTCAGAACATCGAAGTCGCGGACGATGGAAGCGAGATCGGTCAACTGCTGAAAGCCTTCCAGATCATGACCCAAAAACTAAATTCCTTAATTCGCCACGTACAGCAGTCTGGGATTCAAGTCAGTGGCTCTGTCACTTCTATTGTTGCTTCCAGCAAGGAATTAGAAGCAACGGTAACACAGCAGTATAGCACTACGAATAAGGTAGCTGTTACAGCTAAGCAGATTGCTGCCGCCTCTTCGCAACTGGTGAAGACAATTAATCAAGTAGAGTACAAGTCGCAAACAACGGCTACTGCGGCAGTTGAGAGTCAAAAAGACTTGATGCAGATGGAAACAAGCATGGTTAAATTGGCAGATGCAACAAATACCATATCGGAGAAACTGGGAGCGATCGGCGAAAAAGCTAACAACATTAATGACATTATTATCACGATTGTCAAAGTAGCAGATCAAACCAATTTACTTTCCCTAAACGCGGCGATCGAAGCAGAAAAAGCTGGCGAGTATGGCAAAGGGTTTAGTGTAGTAGCTAGAGAAATCTCTCGCCTAGCCGATCGAACGGCAGTTGCTACCCTAGACATCGAGAATACGATCGAAGATATGCAAGGGGCGGTTTCTATCGGGGTCAGAGAAATGGATAGCTTTACCCAACAAGTAAAACAGATCGTGGAAGTTGTCAGTAGTATCAGCCCTAAATTAGAGTCGATTATCCGCGAAGTGCAAAGCCTAACCCCCCAGTTTAAACAGGTGAGTAACAGTATGGAAGCCCAATCAGAAGAAGCGTCACAAATCAGTGATTCTATGCTGCAATTGAGTGAAGGTTCTTCACAAATTGTCGAAGTGCTGCGGGATATTAACGGTGCGATGGGTAAACTGGACGATGCAGCACAGAATTTGCACCTGGAAATCTCTCGTTTTAAAGTTGCTCAGATCTGATGTTTTTTGGCGAAAAACCTGTGTTGTATCGATCGCAACTTCATTTAATCTGGCTTTAGGTTAAACAGGGCGATGTAAAAATTCAGATTTGTTAGAGTCTGATCGCGCTTCTGTAGAGAGGTGCGTAGCAGCTTATCATCAATAAAACACTCCCTATAAATTAATTTGCTCGCACTGAATTCTCATCATCAGAGTCATCAAGTTGTAAGGTATATTCCAGAGCTTCCTTTAGTAACATTGAGTTGAATTACTTGCAGTAGCAGAGTGCGTTATTAACGCACCCTACAGTATCAAGGCTTAACTAAAGCAGCAGGTTGCAACCTACCGAACAAAGTCTCCCAATCTTTACTGCCGTTGCTATTTTCGGCTTCTTTCACCTCAAACGTGACATTACACGCTTTTGGTTGTTCTAGCGCTTGCACACATAGTTCGGCGATATCTTCTCGACTTACTTTGCCGCGAATGTTGTCACCTTGGTCGAAAATTAATGGTTTGCCACCCGGTTCTTCTGTCAACGCACAAGGTCTGACAATAGTATAAGGAATGCCACTTGACCGCACGCTATCTTCGCCGCGCAATTTCCAAGTCAGAATGCCGCCTAACTGGTCGTTCATTCTCACTGCTGGCGGTTCCTCCTCCAAGTTTATTCCTGGGCGACCGGGACGAGTGACGCCAGCGGAACTAACCATGATAAATTGCGAACGGTAGTTGCCATAAGCTTTGATAGATTCCACTTGCAAGGCGAAACCACCCGGTGTAAAATTTGGGTTGAGTCCTCCGTCATATTCAAACTTACTCAGCATTAGCTGGAAAGAGCGAATTTGGTTGGAATTGATAGTAGTAGAATTTTGTAAAGTTTTGGCGCGAAAGACGGCAATTAAGTCAGCAAAAGGAACGCGCACATTTATCCAGGTGTTTGGTACTGTGTCGAAAGAATAGCTGTAGGCAACGCCATCCCATTGACTTTCGGTGCGGATGAAGAATTTGTATCGCTTGCCATCTCCTCTGACGCGCAATTCGACACCTTCGTATCCAGACAAATCGAGGGGTGTATCGAAATTGCGGGTACGAACAGAAGCAAAACCGCCGTTATTGGCAGTTGATACATTGCCAGCAAATAAAACGGTGTTATCCACCAACTGTACACCGCTTTGACTGACGCCACCCATGACGACATCATCGACAGCACCCCAAGTGTTTTTTAGGTCGTCGGTTACTTGTGTGAAATCAAATATTAATTTTTCGTCTGACTTATCGAGATGTCGCGCCGCAGTTTGTACCAAATTGTTGATGCCTTGATAGTCAACTATTTCTGGACTTTCAACTACTTCTGGCATATAAAATTTGATGCCTTGATAGTATTTGGCCCGATCGGGTGTGTCTCCTTCGACTGGTTGTACGCGCACACCAGTGCAACAGACGATCGCTTTTACGTCGCTCATCAGTGCGGCAGTCAAGGTTTCGGGTATAGTAATATCAGCCTCGAACAGTTCCACTTTGTCGCCGAGCATTTCTTTTGCTCTTTGAGAGTCTCGAACTAAGGCACGTACTTGATAACCGCGATCGACAAGTCGCCGCACGACTCGCTTCCCGACACCGCCTGTTGCACCAGCTACCAGGATTGCACCCACTTTTTTGTCTCCATTAGGTCTATCTCTATTATCCTTGGGAGTACCTTGGAATAACCGCTGT
The DNA here is from genome assembly GCF_023333595.1 of Argonema galeatum A003/A1. Lineage (GTDB taxonomy): Bacteria > Cyanobacteriota > Cyanobacteriia > Cyanobacteriales > Aerosakkonemataceae > Argonema > Argonema galeatum. The sequence continues at coordinate 45,763 of NZ_JAIQZM010000015.1, read as the reverse complement.
AGGCAGTTGAAAAAAGGGATTACCTCAAAATAGCTAAGGGTTTGAAAGAATCTGCCTAAGTCCCATTGAGAGCGATCGCTTTGATTCGTCATCTTCTTGTTTTTACCTGATTTTTCCCACTATACTTTTGTGATAGCAGATCGAATTGAGTGATGGAACAGCCAAATGAAACAACAAGCGAAACAGTAGAGAGGCCCGATCGGTTATCCCTACTCATACTAGACTTGGATGGTACGGTGCGGGAACCTGTCTCAGGCAATAAGTTTATCCAGCGTCCACGAGATCAGCGGATGATCGAAGGTGTTGAGGGAGCGATCGCATATTTCGCCGCTACTGGCTGGAAAATTGTTGGCGTGACGAATCAAGCTGGTGTCGCCAGTGGCAAAAAGTCACTGCAAAGTTGTATAAAAGAACAACAATATACGTTAGAGCTATTGCTAGAAATGGAAGAAATTTACTTCTGTCCTGATTTTGAAGGTAGGAAGTGTTTCTGCGTAACTCGCAGTGAAGTTCATAATTATAGCAAGCACCAAGAATCTGGAAAGTTTCGCAAGCCTAATCCGGGAATGGTTAATCTGGCGATCGAGAGACATTTGCCAGATAAAATTTTAATGATAGGCGATCGGCCCGAAGATAGAGAAGCAGCAAAAGCCGCAGGCATAAAATTTCAGCAAGCGGAGAACTGGCGACAAACCTATGGTGATGCCAATTTTTGAACTGACGATGATTTTTCTGCTTTCTCTCTTTTTGGCGTCTACCTCTGCCCTATGGATGCTAAAGTCGTTGCAGTGCCAATCCGGGCAGTAGTTTTGAACACGAGCATGACCCATCACACCGCAATGCCTACGGCGGACTGCATCAACGCCACCGTCTCTCCTGAATCCTCCGATCGCCAGACCTTCCAGTTCACCATCACAGGATATATTTGTGCGATCGAAGGGATACCCCACCTGGTTTGTGCGGATAACACTCGCTTTCGGATTTCGCCAAAACTGGCAGAGTGGACAGAAGGACAGGTTTGTGCGTGGAACGTCATCCCCAGCACCGATTCCACGGGTCAAATCTCGCTTGTGAACCTGGTTGGTTCCTCACCCATATCCGATGGCGCTGATGAGGATAGATGTCAGCTAATCGGTCGGGTGCTACAAATCGGTAGGCGCAATCCATCCGTCCAGTTTAAGGTAAAGCTATACGTTACTTCGCGATCGGAACAAAAAACCCTCAAGCTCACCTTGCTCAATTCCAGCACCTTTAATATGAAGGTGGGACAACTGTTGCAAGTTCAAGCACGCCGCGTTGGAACCGAACTGCAAGTCTTCGCAGCTCAGTTTGTTGAGCAGGAAGATAGAAGTAGCGAAGCAGAGGAGCAAAAGAGCATAGAAGAATCTGCATTAAACCTCTCCCCTGTACCTCAGCAAAATTCAGACTCAAAGGCAGAAGCTACAAAGATTTTACCCGAACCCACTCCGCCAAATGATGTTGCTTTGGCGGCACTAACAGCCGAAACTGAAGAGACAACATGGGAACTTGCGCCAGCAATTCGACGCCGCAACGGTTGGGAGTGGGAAGCTGTTTCGCCAGAAGGCGGACAACGCGCCAGAGTGTATGTGCGCGGCAAAAGAGTCAAAGTTTACCAATATCCGCCACCAGCAAACGATTTGAGATTTCAGATTTCAGATTTGGGATTGGAGTCAAGTGCGGATGAGGAAGCTCTTGTTGCTGAAATTGACGAGCAATCTGAAAATCCAAAATTAATAGTAACGCCTTTGGGAGCTGCTAGGGGAATTGGTGCTTCCTGCTTCCAAGTTTTTATTGGCCCTTATGAAATAGTAATGGATTGCGGCACTCGACCGAAGGGTTACGATCCTTTACCAGCACTCGATCGCCTGAAAAACCCGGATTTGTTGCTGATCACCCACGCTCATCAAGACCATTTAGGCGCTGTACCAGTCTTTCACAATCGTTTCCCTGGTGTGCGGATGATTTGTACTCAAGGTACGAGGGAAATTGCTCACGTAATGTTGCAGGATTGCCTGAAAGTTCAGCAATTGAACGAAGATTCGCCAGAATTGTTTGATGAGGCTGATTTAGAGCGTACCTTGTTTCGGCTGGAGACGCAACCGATCGGCTTTGATTTTGAGCCGCTACCGGGATTGAAGGTGAGGTTTATCAATGCCGGTCATATTGTAGGTGCTGCTTGTATTTATATGCGATACAACGATCCTGCGAGAGCCGGATCGCCATCTCGCACCCTACTCTACACCGGAGATTACAACACCACTTCCAGTCGCACAACAGAAGGGTTGAAATTGGCGGATCTTCCCACGGCAGATGTTCTGATTACCGAGTCAACTTACGGCGCAGATACCCATCCAGGTAGGAAGTCGCAAGAAACGGCATTGCTAGAAGCGATCGCAGAAGTTGTTACCAAAGGCGGTAACGTTCTCATCCCCGCTTTCGCTTTAGGAAGAGCGCAAGAAATTCTCCTCGCTATTCGCACTAGCGCTGTATTTCACAAACTCAAAATTCCTATTTTTGTAGATGGTTTAGTGAGAGCCATAACCGATGTTTTCCGCGACAATCTGGCTTTATTACCCCAGTCTGTGCAGAATTTTGCTCAACAGAGACAGGAACCATTCTTCGATCCAAATTCTTCTTCTCCCATTATTCCTATTGGCTCTCCCAGAGAACGACCTTTAGCAATGGCAAAACCCAGCGTAATTATTGCCAGTTCTGGGATGCTAACTGGTGGCCCATCTATTTACTACGCTACTACTTTGCTGGAGCGAGAAAACGCTGCTATTTTTATCAGCGGTTACACGGATGAAGAAAGTCCGGGTCGTTTACTTCAGAGTTTGAAAACTGGAGATACGGTTGAATTAGATGGCAAACAGCTAACTGTTCGCGCCCAGATTAAACGATTTAATTTGAGCGCTCACGCTGATAAAGTTGGCTTAACCCAAGTTATTGCTAAGGTTAATCCCAAGCATTTAATTTTGATTCACGGATCGCTGGATGCTTTGCACCAATTGGCGAAGGCGGGAGAATTACAACAGAAATATTACGTCCATATTCCCAGTGTCGGAGAGTCGATCGAATACGGGCAGGTGCCAGAAAAAATTTCTCGTGCAAAACTTGCTCAGATGGAGCTACCTTCTGAATTCGAGGTGACTGTGGAAGCCGAAGTGGAAGGTGCTTGGCTGAGGATACCAGAGGCGGTGGTGGAATCAGACCCACGTTGGCAGATTTTAGCTGGCAATGGCATACTCAAAGCCAAGTGGGACGGCTATCGTCTGAAGCTGAGTCCGCTTTCGCAGCAACATTTAGAGATCGAGAAAGCGATCGCATCTGGAGAAGATTGCTGTGCGGTATGCCAGTTTTTCACTTCTGGAAAATGTCAGGGAGAAGATAGTCCGCTATTTGAGCGGCAAGTAGATCCCAGCACCAAATGCCAGGAGTTTGTGTTACGGGATATAGAAAGTCAAAAGTCAAAAGTCAAAAGTCAAAATCAAGATAAAGATGAAGATGAAGAAGAGGAAGAGGAAGAGGAAGAGGAAGAAGACGGGGATTTATTCATGATGCCAAATGATTAAAACTGTTGGCGAATCGATTGAGGGGTGAAACCCCTCAATTGTCTCATTTCCAGGCAGAGCCTGGAAATGCAATGATGTTGTTGGTAAATTGATGAGATTTTAATTCTACACAAAGCCACTGACTTCGCTTCGAGCCCGCCAGCGATTCAAATCGCTGGCTAATAGCGAAAGTCCACTTTAGTGGACTGAATACTAATCTGACAGTCCACTAAAGTGGACTTTCGCTATTAGCCCTGCACTTGAGTGCAGGGCGGGTGTGGGCGACTTGAGTGCAGGGCGGGTGTGGGCGACTTGAGTGCAGGGCGGGTGTGGGCGACACCACCAACTTTGCCAACAGCATCATGCAATTCGGGAATCCGCTACAATTTGTGATAATGCAACTGAGTACCGGCAATGCGAGAAGAACAACGTCAACGGGCAGTGAAGGCGTTTCAAGAATTCCTGACAACGCCAATGCAAACTCTACTCGAACGACACGCCAACAGTAGTGCAGAGTCAGGTGTTTTAGCATTGTTTCACTCGGTTGTCAACACAGTTCCCGCCTACCGCGCATTTTTGGCAGAACATAACATCGATCCACTGTCCATCCAGACTTACGAAGATTTCCAAAAGCTGCCGCCAATTACAAAAGAGAATTACCTCAAGCTTCACTCGTTAGCCGAATTGTGCCGCAATGGAGAATTGTCAAGTTGCGATACGATCGCAGTTTCCTCCGGTTCGACCGGAAAACCGACATTTTGGCCGCGTTTTTTCGCAGATGAACTTCAGATAGCCACTCGTTTTGAGCAGATATTCCACGAGAGCTTTTATGCCGACACCCGCCGCACCTTAGCCGTGATTTGTTTCACGTTGGGAACGTGGGTAGGCGGCATTTTTACGATGAATTGCTGTCGCTATCTTGCCAGTAAAGGTTATCCCATCACTGTTATCTCTCCAGGAAATAACAAAGAAGAAATTTTCCGAGTTGTGCAGGAACTCGGTGAGCAATTTGAGCAAGTTGTGCTATTGGGATATCCCCCATTTATTAAAGATGTAATTGATAGCGGAATTCCCCGTGGTGTAGAGTGGCAAAAATATCATCTAAAAATGGTTTTTGCTGGAGAAGTCTTTAGCGAAGAGTGGCGAAATCTGGTTGGAGAAAGAGTTGATTCGACAAATTTATGTTATGATTCTGCCGCACTTTATGGTACCGCCGATGCGGGTGTTTTGGGCAATGAAACACCGCTGAGTATTTGCATTCGTCGTTTTTTGGCAAATAATCCAAATGCGGCGCGGGCGCTATTTGGTGAATCCCGCTTACCCACGCTGGTACAGTACGATCCTTTCAGTCGCTTTTTTGAAGTTCGTGAGGGAACATTGCTGTTTTCAGGCGATAACGGCATTCCGTTGATTCGTTATAACATTTTGGATACTGGGGGGATAATTAGTTATGATGAAATGCTGAATTTCCTGTCCGAATGGGGATTCGATCCACTAACAGATTTGTCTAGTGATAGAGGTATTCATCAGTTGCCTTTTGTGTATGTGTTTGGACGTTCTAATTTTACTGTTTCTTATTTTGGGGCAAATATTTACCCAGAAAATGTGACGGTGGGGTTAGAACAAGCTGTTATTAAAGATTGGGTAACGGGTAAGTTTGTATTGCAAGTTAAGGAAGATGGGGATCGAAATAAATTTCTGTCTGCGATCGTGGAATTAGCGCCGGGAGTGGAAGGTAGCGAAGGGAAACGGGAGGCGATCGCATCTTCTATCCTTTCTCAGCTGCGGCGACTCAACAGCGAGTTTGCTAACTATGTTCCGCCAGCATATCAGATGCTGCAAGTTTCCCTCGCACCAACAGGCGACCCGGAGTATTTTCCCATCGGCGTGAAGCACAGATATACGCGGAAGTAGAAAGGGGTCAAGGCAAGCCGATTTGGTATTACGCATTGGTTACCTAAAAAATTCGTCTTCTTATTCTTATCTGCGTTCATAAGAGAGCGATTTTTTTTAGGCAATCGATGCTACCGGACATGATATGACTACTAAAGTTTTCTGCCGACAAGAAAATAAGTATTCATTTTACCTTTACCTTTGACTGGGATTTCGCCGCGATCCTCAAAAAAGTAGCGATCGCGTAAATATTCGTAAGTTGCCTCAGTTATTTGAATTTCTCCGGGCAAACCGTGAGATTCCATGCGACTGGCGATATTTACAGTGTCACCCCACAAATCGTAAATAAACTTTTTCGTGCCAATCACACCCGCAACAACAGGCCCGGTATTGATGCCAATCCGAATATTTAAAATGCGTCCTGTTTCTTCGCTGAATTGGACAATTGCAGTTTGCATATCGAGTGCCATTTCTGCGATCGCAATAGCGTGGTTGCTCTGGGGCACTGGCAGACCTCCTACTACCATATAAGCATCTCCGATCGTCTTGATTTTCTCCAAACCATGTTTTTCAGCTAGCTGATCGAACTCGGAGAAAATTACATTGAGTATCTCAACCAGTTCTGTTGGCGATACCGTCGAAGAAAGCTCTGTAAAGCCAACAAGATCGGCAAACATAACGGTGACATCGGCAAAGTTTTCCGCAATAGTGGTTTGTTCCTGTTTCAGACGCTCTGCGATCGGCCCTGGCAAGATATTAAGTAACAGGCGTTCTGTTTGTTGCTGTTGATAGCGCAGCGCCTCTTCCGCTTGCAAGCGCTCGGTGATATCGCGAAAAATAGCGCGAGTGGCAACTGGCTTATCATCTACAAATTTACAGTTTACGCTTCCTTCAACAGAGATTTTTTGGCCATCTTTGGTAATAAATTCTGCTTTAACCCGATTCGTGTTTTTTCCAGGCATTACTTTCTGGAAAGTATCTTTAAAATGTAATACTGAATCGGGATGAATAATATCGAATACAGTTATTTTTGCAATTTCAGTTTCGTTATATCCCAGAGTTTCTCGCCAAGCACGATTAACATATATAAAATAACCGTTAGCGTCAACAGACTGAATCAAATCGCTAGCGCCCTCAAACAAATCTCGATATCGTTCTTCGCTCTCAGCTAGGGCTGTCTCTGCTTGTTTGCGTTTGATAAACTGACCCATTTGGCTGCCAATAGCTGTCATCATCTGAAGCAAATCTTCATCAATCTGTTGTTTTTCACGACTATAAAAAATCATCACCCCCAGAATTTCGCGATTGCTCTGAATAGGGAACCCAAATGCTGCGTGCAGTCCTGCTGATGATGCCAGCTGCGATCGCACGTAGTTAGCATCATCAGCAACATCGGGAACCCAGTCAGGAGAACGGCTAGCCCAAATGCGACCCGGCAACCCAACACCTAGCGCAAAAGTAGTTTGCTTGGTTACATGAATAAACTCTGACATCGCGGGCGATGGTCTACACCAAATTTCCGCACACTGCAGACAGGGATCTGGGGACTTCTGCTCCCCCACTCCCCCGCTCCCCCGCTCCCCCGTTTCTGGCATCCAAAATTCACCTAAAGCCCATCCCAAGCTTTCACAGATTGCTAGCATGATTTTCGGTAGCGCCTGCACTAGGGAGGGAGACTCTGACAGGATGCGCGTCGTGGCATACTGTATCAACAGGCGCTTTTCAATCCGCTGTCGATCGGTGATATCCCTACCTATATAGATAAAATCTTGTACGCCTTCGATCTCTGTCTGAACGGTTGAGCAGGAAAATGCAACAACAATCTTTTTTCCAGTTTTTGTCTGACAAATTACTTCCATATCCTTCAATAATTCTCCTGGAGATAAGGGATAATCTTGAATTACTTGGAGGACGAAATTGCGATCGGCAATAATTTTTGAGATCGGCTGGTTAATTAATTCTGCTTCCCTATACTCAAACAAATCTTGAGCGGCTTTGTTTACAGTTTTTATGTTCCCAGAATCATTTGTCACGAACAAGGCATCTGCCATTGCTGTGATAATTTTATCTATGGATTTTTTGGAAGCTTCTATGGCGCTCGATAAAAGATTTAATTCATTGACTCTCTGGACTAAAGCTTGCTCCAACACCATTTTTTCTGTAACATCCTCAATGAACATGAATAGGCTGTTACCAGAACTTTTTTCATCTTCATCTCCGATCGCATAAATATCGATATATAAAGGAGATCCATCCTCGGAAAGCCTTGCAATGCCTTGTAATTGAAAGCACTCCTGCTGTCCTGACAAGATGGCAATGAGGATATCTTCAAGCCCGATCAATTCAGGAAAGCCTTCGCGGACATCTTGGCCCACCACGACTTCCAGGGGCCGATCGGCAAATCGTTGCACTGTCTCGGATGTATCGAGAATCTTGAAATCCCGATCCATTGTCAAATATTCTATGTGACGTGGTGCTGAAGGCTTATTGAAAATATTATCCAGTACCCAATATTTCATAACACCTATTTTTAGAAATAGAAAATTAAAGCAGTTTCTCGAAAACTAATTTGCAAAACCTTTCGTCAATTTATACCAAATCTGGGTTAACTCTCCCCTTTTTCTTGAAGCCCGCGCAGGCGGGCTTTGTACGCGCAAGCCGCGAATGAGAGTCGTCGGGCAAAAAAAGAGTCTTAATTTGGCACGCTTGCGTTAGCCGATCTCCCTACAAACATAAATAAAGTCTTGAAAGTCCTCTATATCCGTTTCAATAGCTGAACAAGAAAATTCTAGATAAATATGTTCTCCTCTTTTAGTTTGACAAACTACTTTTACATTTTTAAACGCTTTTCCTCGTTCTATGGAATATCGATCTCTAGATTGTCGTAAAAAATCTTCATCAAGAATAATACTCGAAATAGGCTGATTGATTAATTCCCATTCGCTATAGCCAAATAAATCTTGTGCTGCTTGATTAACTTTTTTTATGTTACCAGAATTTGTAGTAACTAATAATGCTTCTGCCATCGAAGTAAAAACTTTATCAATATATCTTTTGTATTCTGTTAATGTATGTGCCAAAAGACTTGTTTCATTAGCTCTTTGGGTCAAGCTTTGCTGTAAAACCATTCTTTCTGTCACATCTTCTAATAAGATAATTAGACGAGCTTGCAAGCTTTTTTCATCCCGATCGGCGACAATGGAAATATCAATATATAAAGGCTCGTTTCGATCTAAAAAACGGGCTAGCCCTCTTAACTCGAAACTATTCTGCTCTCCAGTAAGAACAGCAGTTAGGATATCTTCAATTCCTATGAATTCAGGAAAGCCCAGACGAACATCTTTTCCCTTAATTACCCGTTCGGGACAATCGGCAAACCGTTGCACATCCCAGGATGCCTCTAAAATTTTCAAGTCCTCATCCACTGCCATATATTCCATGCGGCGGGGTGGGGATATTAGTGCTAAAAGTTTGTTTAAAAGCGGATTCATTCAACCTCCGATCCTATCATAATAATAGATTTGATTTTAATCGAGATTAGGTTGACTGTCGTTGTTTAATGGAATCGTGACTGTAAATGTCGTTCCCATCCCTACCTCGCTCTCCACCGCGATGGTGCCACCGTGGATATCTACAGATTGCTTGACGATAGCTAGCCCCAGTCCTGTTCCAGGAATTTTGCCAACATTTTTGGCTCGATGGAATGTTTCAAATAATTTCTTTAAGTCATCTGGAGGTATACCAATTCCCTTATCTTTAATTTGAAATATAGCTTCTCCATTTTGACAATTTAGGTTAAAATACACTGTGCCGCCTTGAGGTGAATATTTGAGTGCGTTAGAAAGTAAATTAGTAAGAATATGTTGTAAGAGTTTTTCATCCATGAGGGGCAAGTCTTGTAACTCATCGTCAGATGCGATCGGTCCCTGAACAATTCCGTTATGAACAAAGTCGATCGTTCGCTTGCCACCACCACTAAATTTTATTTGTTCTACCACATCAGCGCAGAATTTTATTAAATCAATTGGTTCTGGGTTAAAGTCTATTTTCCCAGCTTCTACCCTACCTATAACCAGGACATCTTTTAATAGTTTACTCATCTGTTTGGCAGCCGAGCGAATGTGATGAATATACTCAATTTTCTCTTCTTCAGTAGATCGATCGCCATAGTGTTCCAGTAATTCAGCAGACATTATTACTGTATTGAGCGGATTGCCAAATTCGTGGGAAACCATAGAAACAAAGTTAGATTTTAATTCGTTGAGTTCCTTTTCTTTTGCCAGAGCCTGACGCATTTCTGCCTCTGCTCGCTTGCGCTCTGTGATATCTCGTCCAACATATACAAATTCTTGAAAATCCTCTATTTCAGTGTTAATTGTTGAGCAAGAAAATGCTACTGCAATCTCTTCTCCCTTGATATTTTTACAAAGAAAATCTACATTTTTGAACAATTCACCTGTGGATAAGTCATTTCGCAGATTCGCTGTTGGCAGAAAATTTTCGTCAGGAACGATCGTAGAAATATAATTGTTGATTAATTCTGATTCGCTATAACCGAACAAATCGCTTGCCGCTCGATTTACTCTTTTTATTTTTCCCGCTTTTGTTGTCACTAACAACGCATCTGCCATTGAAGTAATAATTTTATCGATATAATCTTTGGAAACAGCCAAGGCACTCAATAAAAGATTTGCTTCATTTACTCTCTGTACTAAACTTTGCTCCATAACCATTCTTTCAGTAGCATCTTCAATGATAATTATCAATGTACTTTCATAATTGTTTTCGTCTCGATCGCCAACCACATAGATATCAATATATAATGGCGGAGAATGCTGCCCTAAAGACCGGGCAACTCCTTTTAACTGGAAAGCCTCTTGCTGTCCTTGAATGATGGAAATTAAGATATCTTCATATCCTATTAATTCGGGAAACCCCTCGCGAACATCATTTGCTTTTACGACGCGAGTAGGAGCATCGGCAAACCGTTGCACTGACTCGGATATATCTAAGATGTCGAGGTTTTTATCTACTATCAAATATTCTATGTGGCGGAGTATAGAAGGTTGGTTGAAAATCTTATCGAGGACGTGATAGTTCATAAGGGTGTGGGTGGGTTTGAGGATTGGTTAAAAATGAGATATTCAGATTGGTAATACCATTTTTTTAGCTAATTTGTGAAATATTAGGTCAACGTCTTTGCCTGTCTTTGCAGAAGTTGAATGGGTTGCCAATACTCGATCCTGGTCTTCAAACTGATAATTGCTGAGAAGTTTATCTATTTTTTCGTCCTCGAACATATCTGATTTATTCAAGGCAATAATGATAAAGCCTTTGGGGTTGACGGAAAAAAACAAATCGATATGCTCACTTATCCGTTCTAGGGTTTCTTGACGGGTGACATCGGCAACAATGATCGCACCGCCAGCGCCAGCTAGATAAGTTGGTGCGATCCCCTTAAATTTCGTATGACCTTCTAAGTCCCATATCATCATCTGCAAACTCAACTTTTCCGGCTCTTTTACTCCTTCTAATTCAACAGTTTTGCGAGAAATCTTGACTCCCACAGTTGAAAGATACTGATCGCTGAATTGCTGCTCTACAAAACGACGAATCAAGCTAGTTTTACCTACGCCAAAGTCACCAACAAGGCAAATTTTTTTCGAGATCGTGGACATAATTATTTACGTTTGAAGCCAGGGGGTATCGGCTGAAATTGTACACATCTACTTAACCATAGTGGTTGACTAGAATCTAGACCAAGGGGCGGATTGGGTGTCCCTACAGCTTGCAACCGTTTGGGATCGATGCCCTCTGCCACTAGGGCGAGTCGCACCGTTTCCGCCCGCGACAGTGCCAATCGCTGATTTTCCAGAGAGTTGCCAATGGTATCGCTATGACCTACTATTGTAAGGTCTGTTTGCGGATAGCGATTCAGAAATGCCTTGACCTGGAGAACTTTGTTTCGATCCCCTGCTTTTAGTTGAGTTGCACCAAGCTCGAAGTAAATGCGGATGGGGACGGAGAATTGCTGTAGTTGTATGGTGTTGGTGACAGTGACAATCCCCGGTATTTGTTTAAAAGCTTGGGTGATTTTCTCAGCATCGCCAACCTGGGCTACTGTTCCCTTTACCGTGACTTTACCTGCTTGATACTGGGATGAAATGGCAGTGCCGTTCATCTGATTTAAAATAGATGTCACTCGTTTTACGTCAGATGCTGCCCGCACAGGATCGGGGGGCGGTTGGACGGCTATTTGATTTTTCAATGAGTAGGTAGGTGCAATTTGCTTGGCAATTTGTTCGGCTTTTGAGCGCAATTCCTGATTTGGCAACTTTCCAGAAAGCCGCAGCTTGCCGTCATAGGCATCGATGGAGAGACGATAAACGGCTAATTCCGGTACAGATGCCCAGCGTTGGGCGGTGTCTTTCTCAATCTGGCGATCGGTCCCATTACGATACTGATGATATCCCCAAGGCAGGAGAATTAAACCCGCCAAAACTGAACCGACAACTAGCAAACCAGTAAATTTAAACTTTTTATCCTTGGAAGTTGTATCCTCGATCTTTATTAAGCCTTCTAGGATATTGTGTACCCGTTCGGGGATGCTGGCAGGGTCTCCTTCATAGGACTTGATGAGGCGATCGTAGCTTTCTACGATCGTTAGGAGCGCTTCCTGCACCCTATGGTTGTACCACTGGGGAGTTTTTCCTTGAGTAACCACAGCGAGGTAACAGTATCCCGCCACTTCCAGGACGATCTTAGAATTGCCGTAATCGATCGCATCGATTTCCGAAACATCTCCAGATTGAGCGATACAATCATTCACAAAGCTGCGGATAGCCGTCAGCATACCTGCCACCATATCCGACTCCAATTTCTGTTCGCCAGAAGATTGGATTTCTGACATAACTAAACCGGAAGTTTTGTGAATCAAGAAAACAGCGCGAACTGTAAAGGGAATCGCTTCTTTGAGAATTAGTTCTGCTTCGGAAACTCCCTGCACTTTGGAGCGGATTTTGCGATTGATTCCCTCTACACTGAAGGTGTTTTCGAGCTTTTCGTTGATAGTCTTAATTGCGTCTGCCATGTATTTGGCAATTGTGCTGCCAATAACGGGATAGAGGGCGTCTACCATCGCATCCCTCTCAATCTCAATCTGTTGTTTGATGGCTCTGCCCATTTCCGGTGCTAGCGCGGACGCGATCGAATCTTGCTCCAGTCTAATTTGTTCTTTAATGGCTGATGCTATTTCTGGCGCTATAGCCTGCGCGATTTCTTGGGGGTAACTGCGAATTTGTTCTTTAATGGCTCGTGGGAGCAAGGGCGCTATAGCAGTGCTGAGCGCCTCTATATCTTCTTCGCGTTTGCTGTCAATTACTGTATGAATGATCGGATAAAGAGCCGCCACCATCGCTTGCGGATTCAGCCTTATTTGCTCCTTGATTGCTGCGGCCATATCTGGTGCTATGGCGTGCCCCACTTCCGTCGGACAATTGCGAACTTGTTCGGAAATTGCGAACGGTATCGCCGCTGCTATCGCAGAACCTATCGCCACCCTATCTTCCCTTGTTTTCGCCAAAATCACTTGATCGATGATGGGAGCGAGGGAATCCGCAACTGCGTCTCTTGACTCACTTGATTCAGCTACTTTGCGATTCAGAAGCTCGGAAATAATAGGCAGCAATAAATTGATTAATTCTGTGGGTTCGTGAATCTGATATTCAATATTTGATACTTTCTGTTCAAAATGATCTAGCACCTGATTAAAGTCAGCCAATTCTGGTTGGAGTAGAAGAGTTTGCAAGCGTTTAAACGCACCGTATAACTCTTCTAAGTTTTCGTCATTCGGCTCGGATGAATTTGACTGAGCCAAGTTTTCTCTGGCTTGCTTTTCGAGGCTGTATCGCTGGGCTAGCGAGCTTTCTTGTTGCTCGTGATTCGCGATCGAATGCTCTGCATCAGTTAATTGGGTGCTAGATAAAACAGGTTCTAGCATTGCCGTTGCTTCTGTTTCCTGAAGTAACGGCAATGCTAGCTTGTTTGATTCTTGTGACCGATTCGCGATGGAATTTGATGCTGATTCTGCTATATTTGACGCTGATGTAAAATGGTCGAGCGTCGGTTGTTCTGCTTGTGTTTCCTCAAGCAACGGGTTTGATTCTGGGCTTTCTTCTGCTTCGGCTACGGGTGAAGCGCTTACATTTATATACTCATATCCATTCGCAACTTCGTAACTGGTTGTTGAATCGTTACTCTGGTAATTATCGTTACATAGTATCAATTCACCCTGGGGTTTTTCTTTCTTCTCAAGCAGCCTTAAGTCATACAATAAATTTACCAAGCTTTCCAGATCTGGTTCTGTTTTAGCGGCCCGATCGTTTGAGAAGGAAATAAGATTTTCCAACTCATCTATATCAGCTATCTTGTTTTTTGATAATGACATATTTTGCGCTCCCTGATTGCGGTTTTTAACTATACAAATACAGGTGGGAGTCTAAAACCGAGCGAACCGTAAAATTAGGCAATTTTATCAATGGTTTCAGATTTTAGATTTCCCAGAGCAGATTTTTGGGGCTCTTTCGGAGTTGTTATGCTTTTGTTCAAAAAATCACATTTTTATGCTTCTGCTCCTCTGCTCCTCTGCTCCTCTGCTCCTCTGCCCAAGAACTCAAGAACTCAAGAACTCAAGAACTCAAATAGCATAGTTACTACGGAAGAGCCGTTAATGCTTCGCTATGTAGGGCGAAGCAAATCTAAAATCTGAAATTTTAAATTTGCCATCATTTTACGCCTGGATTTCAACTCGGTTGTTTCCTCTATTCCCAGATCTTGCTTTGCTTCAGTAACCGAACATCACTATACACATTGTCAGTGTCTGCAACTTCCTTCAGCTGAGGCACAAATTCGTTTCCTTTTAGTCTCATGCCCAGCTCAAACAGAATTTCTGCCATATCATCTTTGGAGACTTTGGCTTCTCTCATCATGGAGAAGCGCCTTTCTAACTCATCAAAAACCTGTCCCCTGAGAGCGCGCACGTCTTCTTGAAGCTTATTTCTGGATTGTGACAGTTCCTCTCGAATTGAGGAATTTTGGTTATCGACTGTCTGATCGAGTGCTTCAATGGAGCTAGAAAACTTTTTGTTCACGCGATCGATCTGTTGCCGCACATCGTTAATTTCTTCCTGGGAAGTTAAATTAAGAGTCTTGAGTTTTTTCTCCAGACCATCAACCGCCGACCGGATTTCTGTCGAGAGAACAGTCCTGACCTGATCTATGCGATCGCGCATTTCCTGCTGTACCAGCGATATGTCTGACTCTAGCTTATCAAAGCGATTGTTATATTCTCGCAGTTGAGGGCCCAAAATAATGTCGCGAATCTGGTCAATATTTCCCAGCCTTTCGCGCATTTCCTCTTTTGTGATTTCGGTCATCCTAACCCCTTTACTTACAGGTAATAATTGTTCGATACAAAACTGATTTTTAGCGTTAGTTAGCCATCCAACGCTGATTCCAGAGTAAGTTGCCTCTAATTTTACATTGTATCCCAGGACTTTACGAGGTACTGGGAACTTTCGTTTAAGCTTGTTTTTTTACTATTCTTCAGTTTTATTTCGTTTTTTATAGCTTTTCAATAGTTGACTTTTTTGCCATTAAGTGATATATGCTGTAATCGTGAGTTTTTCCCAGCCGAAGAATATCTATCATTGGTGGGGGGGTGCGGTGATATGTAATTGGTTGGCAGAAAGAGTCCCCTTTGTCCCCTTTGTCGCCTTTGTCCCCTTTGTCCCCTTTGTCCCCTTTGTCGCCTTTGTCGCCTTTGTCCCCTTTGTCCCCTTTGTCCCCTTTGTCCCTAGCCCCTAGTAGTGTGGCAAACTGGTTTTGATGGGTTGCTGGAAGGGCCAAGAAACCCATCAAATTTAGCTTGGTGGACTTACTAGCCCCTTCTTCTCCAAAATCTAAAATCTAAAATCCAAAATCTGCCCCATGCAAATTACCCAGTGTCTTCACGCAGCTATTCTCGTTTCCGACCTGGAACGAGCCGAAAATTTCTATGGCAAGATCATGGGATTATCCAAAGTAGAGCGAGATCTCAAATTCCCAGGCGCGTGGTATCAAATCGGAGACTTTCAGATTCACCTAATTGTTGCCGACTCCGTGCCATCCGACCAAGTAAATACTGAAAAATTGGGACGCAATCGGCACATAGCTTTTTGGGTCACCAACTTAGATGAAGCGAAAGAGCAACTGCTGAGTAACGGATGTGAAGTACAAATGAGTGCATCCGGTCGATCTGCTTTATTCATTCAAGACCCCGATGGTAACATTATTGAGCTTAGTTCGGTATAAACTGTAGAAAGTCTCGACAGACACGAAGCAGATTAAGTTATGGTTGTGCAATGAAAATCGTTGCCTATTCCTACAGCGATCCGCTTTTAGAATCGGCACCCGATCGAGCTATTTGGGGTTGGGAAATAGATAAAGTTTATCAAGATTTGGGAGGGCGTCAACAACTGGGGCAATTGCTCGCAGATTGTCAAACAGAACGAGCGGATTATCTGTTAGTTCGACGAGTGGAAGAACTAGGCGATTCGGTGGAAGAAGTGAGCAATTGCCTGACTCAACTGGAATCTCTGGGTATCCAACTAATTGCTCACGAGCAAACCTCCACCACAACTACAAACATCCGCGCAGATTTGCTCAAACTCCTGCAAGAAATCCAGAATTCCCAGCGCAGTCGCCGGATCCGTCAAGGACACGCCCGCAATCGCCTCAAAGCTTCGCCTCCGCCCGGTAAAGCGCCCTACGGTTATCGACGCGGTAAAGATAAATATATCCTTGACAAAAGTGCCGCTCCTGTGGTGAAAGAATTTTTTGACCGATTTCTGCTTTACGGTTCTTTGCGAGGCGCAGTGCTATTCCTGGCGAAAAAATACGGTAAAAAAATCTCTGTATCAACCGGGCGTCGCTGGCTCACCAATCCAGTCTATCGCGGCGATACAGCTTATCAGAACAACGAAATTATCTCCAATACTCACCTTCCCACCATTTCCAGAGAAGAAGCCGCACAGATCGATCGCCTTTTGCGTCGCAACCGCCGGATGTCGCCCCGTACCGCCAGCGCGAATCGTTCTCTAGCGGGATTGCTTGTCTGTGCCGAGTGCCAATCCCCTATGACTGTAGCCCGCGTCACGACGCCGCGCCAAAAAAAAGAATATCTCTACCTGCGTCCGATTAGCTGTCCCAAAAGTCCCAAGTGCCGATCGATACCTTACGAGGAAGTGTTGCAGCAAACTATTCAAATGATCTGCCGCGAATTACCTCTAGCAGTCGCCGAGATGAGTTTACCGGATATGGGGAGAATTAAGGAAGGGGTGAAAAATGCGATCGTCACCAAGCAAGATATCTTAACTCAACTTCCCTCACTGTGCGAAACAGGCGTTCTCGATCCTGAAACATCTCAATTACGCGCCTATAAACTGCGTACAGAAATCGCTTCCCTGCAACAGCAGCTAGCCGAACTCCCGCCCGTGAATTTGCGCGAAACAGCTATTGCTGTTTCCATTCCTCAATTCTGGTTGGATTTGTCCGAGTCAGAGCGGCGATTTTACTTTCGGGAATTCATTCGCCAAATTCAGCTATTGCGTCAAGATGCAGCGTGGGAGTTGCAAGTTAACTTTATCTTTTAGGGCGTTGGGAAAAGGGCTAGAACACCCATTCAGTAATACTTGGCGGTGCGTTTTTAGCGTGTAGGGGCTCCGCATTCGGGTATAAAATATATCGCTCTTACCCTAGATTTCCACACCCGTTTGCTTCGCCCCTACCATTACTGAATCGGTGTTCTAGGGGTTAGGGGTAAACGAGGAATTATATCATGTCCTTACGCATCGATTGCAAGAGAAAAATCCCTCTCTTATCTGCGTTTATCTGCGTTAATCTGTCTACCCTACGGGAAGGCGAAGCGCCTACATCTGCGGTAAAAATTTAACCCCCGATGACAACAGACAATTTCCCGTATTACTCTTACACTAACGATGCAACCGGACACGATATTACCGAAAAAAGTGTAAACTTATGTGAAAATTATCTTAATCTTCACGATGAACTCTCGTCGCAACTTTCTACGCACTCTATTAGCCTTTTGTCTAGCCCTTCTCCCTTGGTTTAACTTCACCCCATCTGCGCTAGCTATCGGCGGCAAACTCCCTCCCCTAAATCAACCCGCCCCAGAGTTCACATTGCCAACTAATACTGGGAATGGGGAAGTTTCCCTTTCCGACTATCGGGGCAAATGGGTGGTTCTCTACTTCTATCCCAAAGATTTCACCTCTGGTTGCACCTTGGAAGCTCGCCGCTTTCAGCAAGACTTGCCAAAATATATGGATAGAAATACTCAAATTCTCGGTGTCAGCGCTGATTCTGTAGATTCCCACGCCGAATTTTGCGATTCCGAAGGTTTGAAGTTCCCGTTATTAGCCGATACTGATGGCAAAATCAGTAAAGCCTACGGTTCGTGGTTGGGTTATCTCTCCGTGCGGCACACTTTTATCATCGATCCAGAGGGTATTATTCGCGAGGAATATACTGGGGTAAACCCATCGAGTCACAGTAGGGAAGTTCTGTCTCGTCTCAACGAGTTGCAGGAAGCGGCTTCTTAGCTAGATCCCCCCTTTGCCCCTGCCCCCGTAAAAAAGGGGGGAACCAAACTAATTTTAGCCCAGCTTTGTAAATGACTGCGGATGGTATGTTTCTTAATCGCAATTGAATTACATCTCCTGAGAACGGTTTTTAGAGTTGCGTCGCATCCGAAACCACATCGTGATTCCAGTTATAGCCAAAGTCAGCAAACCCAAGGCGTTCAGAAATGGATAGACGATCTCTAGATTCAGGCTACCAAAATGACCTTTGTGCCAATCCAGCAACCAATCGAAGTCCTCGCCCTTGCCTGAGAGGTCTACCATCTGATAAACCGATCCGGTAATCAGGGTCAGTAGGATCGGCAGAATCATAATTGGGGCAACGATGCGATGCAGTTGACGCAGACGAGCTTGATAATTTCTCATGGTAGTGTTTTATAAACTAGAAACAATAGCGATCGCCTAAATTGCTTGCTAAAGCAACTAGCCGCATCAGAACCGAGTTAGACAATCTGCGATCGATTCGCAACTCTTAACTTAATGCTTACAGAACCGTTTGTCATTCCCGTGACACCAGAATATATTTTATCGAATGACTTTCGCCTTATGGACATTTTAATTGTTGAAGACGAACCGGAAATCGCCAAGCTGATCCAACTGACTTTGGAAGCTGAGGGATTTTCCTGCCACCAATGTCGCGATGGACTGACGGCATTGCAAATGTTTCAGCAACTACAACCAGATGCGATCGTACTCGATTTGATGGTGCCCGGTTTGGATGGGTTGGAAGTGTGCGCCCGCATCCGCCAAAAACCCGGCCCCAAAGACCCCTATATTTTGATGCTGACTGCTAGGGGTGAGGAAATCGATCGCGTGATCGGTTTGTCTACTGGTGCCGATGATTACATGGTTAAACCTTTTAGCCCCAGAGAATTAGTTGCTAGAGTGCGGGCTCTATTGCGGCGCAGCCTTCGTCACGGGGGACAAAACCTCGTTTACCGCACCCAGCATTTTACCGTGGATGTCGATCGGCACACGGCCCACCGCCATATCAATCCAGATCGATCGGAAGAACTGGACTTAACCAGTTTAGAATTTAACCTTTTAACCACCTTTATCAGCTATCCGAATCGAGCCTGGAACCGCACCCAATTAATTGATAAACTGTGGGGTGACGACTTTTTTGGCGATGAACGAGTGGTAGATACTCATGTAGCCAGACTGCGTAAAAAAATTGAACCAGATCCAGCCAATCCCACTTTTATCAAAACTGTAATCGGAGTCGGATACAAGTTTGAAGATGCAGTGAATAATTAAAATTTTAAATCCTTCCTAATTTAATTTTTATGACTAAGATTGGCCTCAGTTCGCGTCTATTTATTTCTCACTTACTGGTAATTGTTGTTGGAATAGGTAGCTTTGTCATCATTGGCAAAGTATCTTCACCCCGTTTATTTGTTTTGCATTTGGAACAATTAGAAGGAAGGAACTTTTATTATTTACGCTATGCCCGCACTCAGCTGGTTGAAGGATTTGAAAATGTCTGGAGTCGCAGCACTTTCTGGTCATTCATGACTGGTGCAACTGCCGCTGGTGGATTAAGTTATTGGGTATCCAAGCGGATTATGCAGCCTCTTACCCTCATGGAACAAATCACCCAAAAGTTTGCCGCCGGAAAACTAGATGAACGAATGCCTACTTTGGAGATTCCAGAACTCAATCAATTAGCTGTCAGCTTTAACCGGATGGCGTCCAGTCTCGAAGGAGTGGAACAGCGACGGCGCGAACTAATTGGCGACCTCACCCACGAACTGCGGACGCCGCTAACTGTTGTTCGCGGTTACTTGGAAGAACTGGCGGATGGTAGGATTTCACCATCTCCAGAGATTTATCAGCAATTAGCAAAAGAAACAAAGCGGTTGGAACGGTTGGTAAACGATTTGCAGGAACTCTCGAAAGCAGAAGCGGGGTATTTACCAATAAATTTGCAGCCTGTTAATTTGCGTCCTTTGTTGCAATCCTTGGTGCAAAAATTTGCAGACCAGCTACTTGAAGAAGGCCCGGTTTTGCGATTGGAATGTCCGCCTCAGTTGCCTTTCGTATTAGCGGATATTGACCGAGTTGAACAGGTTCTAGTCAATCTGCTGGGAAATGCCGTGCGTTATACTTCCGAAGGCTCTATTACTATCCGCGCCTGGACTGAATCGGGCAAATTTTGGATTGGGGTTATTGACACAGGACAAGGAATTGGAGTAGAGGATTTGCCCCATGTTTTTGAGCGTTTCTTTAGGGCCGATCGATCGCGTGCCAGACATTCTGGGGGAACCGGAATTGGTTTAGCGATTTCCCGCCGATTGATTGAACTGCAAGGCGGTCATATTGAGGTGGAAAGTCAACTTGGTAAAGGTAGCACGTTTCGGTTTTGTCTGACTTTAGCTTAACAATTCTATTGTTCAATTATATGCTCTATTCTATTCTTACCTTCATTCTTTATACAGTACATTAAATAATCAGCCTTTTCAACTATTTCATCAACTGAATCCGGTGGATTGAGGAAGGTAATAGCACCGATACTAAAGGTAGCAGGCCATTTATTTTCATCCATTGTATCCACAAGTTGCTGTTGAACTCTCGCGATGACGGTATGAGCTGTTTCGTATCCAATACCGGGCAGTAGGAGGGCAAATTCATCGCCTCCTATGCGGGCAAGTATATCAGTGTCTCGGATAGTTTTTTTAATAGTTTGAGCCAAAGTTAGTAAAAGGCGATCGCCTATTTGATAGCTGCCATACTTATTAATATTTTTAAAATCGTCAACATCTATATATGCGAGTGTAAAAGGATGTCCGTAGCGACGCGCTCTCTTAATCTCCAAAGTGGCTAATTCACTAAATAATTGTCTATTAGCAACGCCAGTTGTCGGGTCAGTTCTAGCAAGTGTTTTTTCTTTCTGCCGCGCACTCCTCAATTCCGATAAAAGATAAGTAACAGTTAAAAAGAAACCCAATCTGACAGATGCGTTCCAATAATGAATAGCAGATGAGGAGGGCGCTTCCTCTAATGTTTTATTAGCTATAAACCATGCTATAGTACTGGCGATAGATATGACTATACCAGCCTTTTCGCCAGCGAACCAAGTGGTTATACAAATAGGAATAAGATAAAATATTGATACGGAGATATCTCGTGGGATTATGTAATCAATAAATCCCAGAATCAAGACTAATAATAGCCCTAATCCTATCAAAAAATACTTTGGTTTGTTTTCGAGATATCTTATTATCTTCACTGGAAAATTCATAAAAAAAACAAAATCTTAGTATGGCTTCTAGTTTAACAAACCCCGCCGATCTCGGAAATACAGCGGCTTGCAGCCCTTATGAAGTACAGCCTGTGAAACCCGGTTTCTTTAAGAAACCGGGTTTCTATGTACCTCACTCACCTGAAAAGCGCTGTAAGATTCGCTCAGTGCCTGCAAAGCGGTACAGGCCGAGTATTGGCGTACAGCCAACCTAACTGAGAGATACCAGTTCAGACACTTCAGAACTAGGGAATTGCGATTAGAAATCGAGAAACAGACTCGTTACATAATACAGTGACGGAACTCTTCGTGGTGCTATCTGTGGAAAAAAGTTGGTTGCAGTTGGTTGGGGAGAATTTCGCTACAACAAAAGGGATAGGCGTGCTGCCTATCCCTTGAAACAAATTTACGATCGCACTGCCTACCTATGAAGCCGTGACGGACTACTGCGCGGCGGTGGGAAAAGCACCTGGTTGCACCGTTAAACTAACGTTTTGACCGTTACGACGCACTTCCAGTTGCAGATTAGCGCCAACTTGGCTGTTTTCGACTGCCTGCTGTACAGTGCTGGATTCCGTGACCGATCGATCTCCGACCTTCTGGATAACATCACCCGCACGCAGTCCAGCTTTAGCAGCGGGAGAATTCGGCATAACTTTAACAATCAACACGCCTTTGTCTCCCTCTACAGTCAAACCACTGTTGGGATTGCTGTTGATTCTTTGTTTGATTTCAGCGGTAAGATCGACCATCTGAACGCCCAAAAAAGGATGTTCTACTTTGCCTTGTGCCACTAGCTGAGTGGCAATTCGTTGGGCGGTATTAATGGGAATTGCAAAACCTATGCCTTGGGCACCTTGGATAATGGCTGTATTCATGCCAATTACTTCACCTGAAGCGTTCAGCAGTGGGCCACCAGAGTTACCGGGATTAATCGCGGCGTCAGTTTGGATAAAGCTGACTCGCTTATCGGGGACGCCGACTTGACTGCTGGTGCGACCTGTAGCGCTAATAATCCCGGTAGTGACGGTGTTATCCAGACCTAGCGGATTGCCGATCGCGATCGCCCACTCCCCTGGCTTCAGTTTATCCGAGTCGCCTATCCTAACGGCTGGCAGATTGCTAGCCTGAATTTTGACAACTGCAACATCTGTAACAGGATCTGTACCTAAAACCTTGCCCTTGAAATTACGACCATCCTTCAGCGTCACCGTTACAGTGTCCGCACCATCCACCACATGGGCATTAGTTAAAACTTGACCGTCTGAATTAATAATAAAGCCCGACCCCGTACCGCGTTCAACTTGCTTCTGGGGTGGCGTGGGAGATTGACGACCACGAAACTGGCGTCCGAACGGGTCGTTAAAAACTTGAGGAATTTGATTCGTTACCGTTCGCGAAGAATCGATGCGTACTACTGCTGGCCCAACGCGATCGACAACATCTGTAATAAAGTTGGTATCTGCCGTTAATGGTAGTTTGGCATTAAGATTTGGACTGATTGGAGTGACAGAAGGCGCAGAAACAGGGGGCGCAGAAACAGACGGCTGGGAGGACACTTTGTTTTGGGAACCCAGATAGCTGCCTGCAAAGGCGACACTTGCGCCCAGCAGCACCAGCGATACGTAAGTGACTGGCTTTTCCCAAAAAAGATGGTTAGATTTCGGAGTCTTGCGGTCTAAAATGTTGAATTCGATGCCCTTCGGTTCTCCCGAACCATTATCTAGACGAGGCTGTTTTGTTTGCATCTCGGACACCTGCTGCCACATAATTAATAATTCACACTTCTCAATGTAGACATTTGTTGTGTCATTCTTGTGACAGGGTTATTGCCGCAGTGTGAAAATTTCTTTACTTGCATCCGATCGCTCGTATCCATGACTTTTAACAGTTTATCTTTATCACCGCCAGGGAAGAGTTTCGCAGTCGATTTTGTAGGAAATATAGACGATCGTCGTGGCAGAGCAATACCATATTATACCATAGATTTTTTAAATTATGACTGATCTACCGGATTCGATCGCGCTCAAAAATCAAGCACTGCGAGAATTGAGATGAAAAAGATTACGAAGCGATCGCGTGCCTTAGTTGCCATTGTTATTTACAAAGCTGTGACGGCTTTACTGCTTGCAGTGACCTCTATTGCTTTGATATTAACGTTTAAAGACTATGAAAATCTGTCTGATTTTTCTCAGTCTTATGTTTTAGCAGGCAAGATAGAGGCGATCAAATGGCTTTTAGAGAAAATTTTGAATTTCCCTCCTAAAACTTTAAAGTTCAGTAGTCTTGTCGCTGGATCGTACTCAGTTGTAACAGCAATTGAAGCGATCGGCTTGTGGTATGAAAAAACTTGGGCGAAAATCTTAGTGCTGGTGCTGGTTGGCATCAGTATTCCGGCTGAAATTTTTGAGCTAATTCGAGGTATATCGCTGCTAAAGCTGGTTGTTTTTATCATAAATGCAGCGGTATTTTGGTACTTATTGCGTCATTCGTTGTTAGCTAAAGATGATGAATAGACATCTTGCAAAAATATTGAGAACCCCACCCTAACCCTCCCCGTTAACGGGGAGGGGATCGGAATCTTTCCCCCCTCCCTGTTGCGGGGAGGGGGTGAGGGGGTGGGGTGAAATCTAACGGGGAGGGAATCAAAATCTTTCCCCCTCCCTGTGGCGGGGAGGGGGTGAGGGGGTGGGGTTCATCCGCTACTGATTTGAGATAACCAATACAGAAGAAGCCGATCGCCCAAATTCCTCTGGTACATATTGCAGGTGAACTTCCGCACCAGGCCATACGAATGTGCCTGGAGTGACAGAACGAACTAAGTAATGCAGGCTGTAGACTCCGGCTTCCAGACGATCGCCATACGCGACAATGCGATCGCGATAAATCGTCTTATAATCCAGTTCCCAACTATCTCCTTGCGCCTGCAAGTAAGGCGTAGCAGTTTGGAAACTGCCATCCACAGCTTCAAAACCAGCGGGAAGGTAGTCTGTGACGATGAGATGATCTACCGGATGATCGGTAACAATTTCTAACCCAATATCAAAGACCTGTCCGCCAGCTACCTTTAATGGATCATCAAGTGCGTAAAGTCCGATCCGTCGCAATACTTTATCTTCATTAGCACGACGAATTTCTCGCACTATCCGCAGTCCGTTGAGTCTACCCGGTTGATTTCCCTGTAAGCGATAGCGATAAGTTGCCAAATAATGGAGAGTACCTTGACCGGATTTTTTCAAGATCAGGTCATTTTGACCGCGAGGTAGTTGTGCGATCGCAACTTTCACATCTTGATTATTTTGACGATAACCTTCAAATCGCGTTGATGCTAACTGCTTACCAGCGAGTTGAACTGTAGCTGTAAAGTTAGGCGGTGTAGGCTGAAGCTTAGCATATTCTACCAAAGCAGTAAGCGCTTCGGCGTTATCGTATGTGTTAGGCCAAATACCATTTCGCCGCAATGCTAGGAGACTTTGCACTAAACGATCGACAACTTCCGGTTTATTGTTTTGAGCAATAAATAACCGCAAAGCGTGAGCTTGTGCTGTAGTAGGCGAACCAAACCACCGCCAACGTTGAGGTAAATTTATCGTTGCAGTGCGACCTGTTTGGTAAACACTTTCTTGAATTTGATTTAGCAGCGTTTTCGACTCGTCTTGCCACTCTGGTAACTGGGATAAATAACGCGCTAGTTTAATCTGAGTGACGAAATCAAAGTTATTTCGCTGTGCATAAATATCTGAGAGAAAATCGTTGCGGTTTTCCCCTAGTTCGGAAAGCGCCATCAATGCTTCCAATCGCACCTGATTTTTGCACAATTGTTCTTTACAAAAGTCGTATTGGCCGGGGTCTGCCAGAATTTTCTTTAAGTAAGTTTTGAGGCGATTTATCATGGCCGGATTTACTTTCAGTCCGGCGGCAGATGCTCTGGCGAGACTTTGTGCGGCATAAGGAGAAACAAAAGGATCGGAGGTTGTTTGTCCCGGCCAAGTCGCGAAACCGCCATCTGGTTGTTGGAGTGTTTGCAAGCGTGCTAGAGCCTGATTTGCTTGTTGTTTGGGATTGAAGTTGGCGAAAGTTTGCTGATATTTTTGACTGAGAATTTGCAGATTAGCTGCGATCGCTAACTGACTCGCAGATGGTTCCAAGAAAGGTAAATCATCCTCATCCAAAACTTGTCGTGCAGGTGCGGTAATTTCTGGTATCAGACTGCTGGCAATTTGCACTTCCAAACCGCCAATGTCCTTGGCAATATTGTTATCTATCTTGAGAGGTATCTTTACCTGATTATTAGTTGTACCAGTTTCGACAACTTGTTCCGTAACTTCTAAAGATTTCACCTCTAAAGGAACTTCAAAAGCATCGGCTGTACCGTTTAGCTGAGTAGTAAATTTTACTTTTGTTTTACCAGTGGTATTGGCCACCATTGGGAAGCGGTAAGCACGAGTACCGGATTCTGATTTGGTTTGCAGCGTGTTGTTTTGGGCAAACTGGATACCGCCATTGAGTTCGCCAGCAATATCTAAATTTCCCGTTTCTTGGGTATTATTTGTTACCGATAAGCCAGCGTCAAAGCGATCGCCCAACCGGACAAACTGAGGTAACACAGGATTAGATATCAGCGGTTGCGTCGTGATGAAAGTCGTCTCGCCATTACCAAAACGTAAATTACCATCCGTCGCCACCACCATCACCCGCCAAGTCGTCAAATCATCGGGTAGTTTAAAGGTTACTTGCGCTTGTCCGTTTTCATCAGTTAGCACCGAACCATTGTAATAAGCTAAAGGTTGAAAATCTTTGCGAGTGCGAGTATTTTCTGCGCCTGCGGATAGTCCTCCACCATAACCCCAACCTTTTTCTAAAGGCGAGGATAAAGGTTGTAGCACTACATCCGATCGATTATCGGCAAAACGAGTCGAAATTGTCTGTTCTGCATATACCGTTTTAACTAAATCCGGCGGACGATATCCACTCAGTTGCAATATCGCTTCATTCACCACCATCACCGTCAATTGTCCCTTAACGGGATTGCGTTTATTATTAGTAAGTTTGAGTTGAACTGTCTGTTCAGTACCCGGTTGCAGCGATGCTTGCTGCTGTGTAACTTCCACTTTTAAGTATTTATCATCCAACTTGATATTAAAAGGTGCAAAACCAATTCTCACCAACTCGTTTAAACTTCCCGCTTCCACTTGCGCTAGAGGTTTGCCTTGACGCACCAAAACCGCCTCAAATGCTGCATTTGGCAACATATCTGGAGTTACTTTAAATTGAATCTGCGGCGAACCCCCTTTGACTTTTTGAATTGTGCGATAAAGGATATTGTGGCGAACGACTGCAAAGTGCAACTCAGCTTCTGGATAGGGAGATTGAATCAAGACAGTAGCAGTTTCACCTGGTTGATAACTTTCTTTGTCGAGTTTAACTTCCAAACGATTATTCTGATATCGATCGCCCCAACTGACTACATCGTTTCCAGTTGCCCAAATCTGCAAGTCGGTTGCGCTTAAATCGTTTTTAGCATTAGTAAAATTTGCTCGTATGCGATAAGAACCAGATTCGGGAGGCGTAAGCGAAACTGATTGGGGAGTGTTACTAGAAGTTATTTCGGCTTTAGCAACAGTTTTGTATTCAGCTTGATTTTGCGGTGTTAAACTGCCTTCCACTACTTGCGTAACGCTGTTGTAGTTAATTTGTTGCAGTTCGACGCGAACTTTTTGACCTTCTATTACTTTACCTGTGGGTTCGGTAACAATTACTTGAATAGGAAAAGGTTTACTGGCATCAGCAACAAAATTACTCTGCAAACCAATTATGCGATCGCTTGGTAGTGCAGTAAAGCTTTTGGAATCAGCAACCGATAAATTCGACACATCGGAGACTTGCACATCCACCCGATAATTCATAGGATAGGGCAAATCTTTCGCTACCGTTACGGTTTGATTGCTTTTACCTTGTCCATCCAGCACTTGACTTACTTGCAAGACATCCGTAGGAACAGAAGGACTTTCTTCCGGCCAAAACCATTGCCGTCCAAAAGAAAATTTTTCCCAACCTTTGGGGGTAAAATCAGTTTGCGATCGCGTCACATAATAAGTTGCTTTACCGCCTTGTACTGGAGAACCAAACAGGTAATTGCTTGCAGCTTTTGCTTCCACCTTTTGGTCAATAAAAACAAATTCTTTCTCCAAGTTGAGAGCAACTTTAAAATTAGGCGGTTTAAACTCAGCTACCCGGAAATCACCAGAAATTTCTACTCCATTCTCCCCTTTAGCAGTGATGGAATAATAGCCTAGAGCTTGATTGGCAGCAATGGGTAATTGCAGAGAAAACGTGCCAAATTCATTAGTTGTCTTAGTTCCCAAATCCGTTTTTTTACCATCGGGACTTTGCAGCGTCACCTTGTAAGGCACATTTTTATCTTGCTTAATAACGCCATTTTGCAGATAATAAGCTTCCCCAGTAAACGAAGCTTTTTCACCTGGTTGATACAACTGTCTATCTGAAAATATCGTTCCTCGCGATTCAGGTTTAGCGTTTTGCCATCCCGCATCGATACCGTAATCATAAGAACCGCTATATTCATCAGTGCGCGTAAAAGCCCAATCTTTACCTTCACGGGCAATTACTAACAGTTTTGGTGCTTCTGCAAATCCCCCAGCCGATTTCATACATTTTTGCAAATTATCACGATTTAGCAGCAGCGTACCCGTTTTATCGGTTTTAGAAACAGCGCAAGGTTGAACTTCTTCTTTAGTTTTTGCATCCAACTTTGATTCATAAATCTCGACAGTAGCACTTCCTACCGCAGCACCATCAGAAAGATGATTTACTCGAATCAATCCCGAATTGGGAAACCACTGGGCAAACACACCCAAATTTGTTAATTCTACCAGTCCGTAAGTGGTATTTTCCCGCCACTTCTGCTTGCCATTTTCTAGATAACGATTAGTGCGACCTTGAATACCATAAGCTAACATCCCAGTCGCCGCATTAAGTTTTTCTCGTAAAGGAACGGCGATATCTTTAGACTGATTTTTTCTACCTGCTACTTTAAAAGATTGCCAAGATTCAGGCGGAGGTAATAAATCATTTTTGTTTCCTTTGGGATAAGCAGAATCAACGTAAATTAAATCTGTCGGTTGCACCACTCGATAAGCTGCTTTGTACTGCGATTCTGGCAGATTAACTGTAGAAATATTCAACTGTAAATTTTTACCGGCTGGAAAAATATGCAAACTTGATGGTGCCCAGATATCTCCCGCAACATCGCCTGTTTGGTACTTGATTGTTACTGGTTTTCCTAATGTTTGTCCGAATTTATCTTTCAGGTTTGCACCAATGGTAATTGTATAAGTTTTTGCAGGTTCTAATGACCAAGGGTTAAGATTTACAAGCTTTTCTCCGTCGAACACTTTCACCAATTGAGGTGCTGGTTTAGGTGGAGGATTAATTTTAATATTGTCGATCGCAGAAGCTGCCACTAAACCATTATTAAATTGTAGCTGTGCAGCACCTTTTACAAAACGTCCGTAAGCTCCAGATACATCTGGCTGTCCGAATAATTCCAGTTTTTCAAATGCTAGGTTTGCATAAGTTTTAACTTGACTGGCAAAATCAGTTTCAGTTTGCAGATTACCACGCGCCGGACGAATGCCGGAGGAAAATTGCAAACTGTAACTGGTTGCTTTTTCTAACGTTTGCTGCGGTATTAAGATATAGTTCCAGTCACGAACTGAAGCATCAAATTTCTCTCCTGGTGGTTTATCTGTTGCTGAAGTGTTTTCTTTCTCTGGCTCGACTTTCAGCGGGATACGCTGCTTTTTACCTTCGGGAGTAAAAGCTAAACGATCTCGCAACGAAGGTAGGTCAAGTTCTACGTTTGATGTAAATTTTAAAGTAGGTTTTAAGTCAATTGGTTGCGGTTCGGAGTCAGGAGTTTCCTTCCAGCTAGGTAAGTTAGTTAATTTAATTGATTCAGTATTGAAAGTCCAAGCTAAATCTTGCGCCAGACGATGATTTTTGAGGTCGGATAATCCCGCTTTGAGGGTGACTTGTACTCTTGTTGCTTTCGGTAGTGCTTTATCTGCTTGAAATCCCACCATTCGGGGAGTTAAAAAGCGAAATTGACCAGCTAAAGGCGGCGTAATAGCAAATTTCTGCAACAGGCGCTGTTGATCGGGACTATCGATGCTTTCAACTGGAATTAGGGGTTCTTTAAAGCGAATGCGGATTTGTGCGAGGGGTTCAGCTTCGCCAACGGGACTAATTTGCTCTATCCAGTCTGGTAGTTGAGGCGTGGGTAGAGAGGGAACCGCTGGGAGTGGTTCGTTACCTGAAATCTTAATTAGACCGCACCCTGTCAATCCCAGGATGAGTGTCAGCACAAAGCAGAATATCCAAGTTTTAATTATCCTGCTGATAGCTTGCATGGCTTTTCTCCTCACAGCTGATATTGCATCAGATGGCTGATGCCGCCTGAATAACTATCCCAGTTCCTACAGTTACTGCCTAGTGGCTTTCCGGGTAGAGTAATAAATCTTTACTTTGCCATTGCTAATTTTTGTTAGATGACCCATACTAGGGCAGCGGGGCAGAAATAATCTACCAGTTCAAAAGTAGTTAAATGCCTTACACTCAAAGGATTTTTGACTTTTGTACGGGCGGGTTTAGCCCACACATCTCATTACTAACAGAATATTTTACAAAACCCGCCCCTACTGACTTTTGACTTCCGCGTAGCGGCACTAGGGCTAGCTACCTTTGAACGGAGCATCAATATTTGTTCAAAAATACCACAAATGACGAGATTTCCTTACGATCAATTTGCCAAGGACTATTTAAAGGAGTTGTTAGCACCTCTTGGTGAGGTGGAAACTAGCCGAAACGTCCCAGGAGAAGTGCGAGAGATAGATGTTTGGTTCACACCTTATCCATCAGCACAAAGGGGGGATGCAGTAGTACTGGGATTGCTGGGGCGATTTGCCGCTACCCCATCTATCTTTGAACCCTTCCGCAATGCCGTAGCGCCCAGCCAAATTCGCGGTTGTATGGGTAAACTATTTGATATACACGCCAATCTCCAGCGTCAGCGTCAGCGGGACAGCAGTCGTCTCGATGAGGCAGATTTACCTGGGTTGTGGATTCTTTCGCCTACTGTTTCGGCAACCATTTTACATGGGTTTAAAGCAGACCCCGATGCAGATAACTGGCCTACAGGAGTCTACTTTCTGGGAGAATATCTGAAAACTGCGCTTGTGGTAATTCACCAGTTACCGCGCACTGAAGAAACACTATGGCTGAGAATTTTGGGTAAAGGAAATGTGCAAAAACAAGCGATTAACGAAATAGGCACACTTCCACCCAATCATCCATTACGTTCAAACGCTCTCTTGTTATTGTCTAATTTGCAGGCAACTTTACAAGCGAGTCAAACTATAGATCGAGAAGACCGGGAGTTAGTTATGGAATTATCACCACTACTTTTACAATGGCAGGAAGAAGCTGTACAGCGAGGTATGCAGCAAGGTATGCAGCAAGGTATGCAGCAAGGTATAAGGACAGAACGCCGCGCCAACATAGAAAATTTGCTGCGAGTCCGGTTTGGTTTGTTAGATGAGCAACTCTCAGGAATTATTGAGCCTTTGTTGGAGTTGTCACCAGAGGAGTTTACTGTGTTGTTGCTGCAATTATCTCGTGATGAGTTGTTAAATAGGTTTGCTATGTAACGTAAGTTGCTAGTTCAAATTATCAGTTTGTAGGGTGCGTGAGTCTCCGTGTTATAAAGTTTTAATCTTTAGTCAAAAGTGGGCTCTCGCACCCGGAGCTTCTTGTAAACCCTCACGACGAACAGTAGGCAAATAAAGAATTCTCATTAAGTTGTTATTGTTGAAATAATAAAATATAAATTATCATGCGCTAAAAAACACAAATAGTGGTAAATTTGCTGAGGGTAGTTTCAAATCAGTTGACTTTGACAAAAGCGGACAAATAAATCGGTAAGAATTATTTCCACGTCTGACTGGAAGAGTACAACTGATGGACGATCTCTAGTACATAGTTCCCTTTACCCGGTTGAAATATCAGCTCTCTGGCAATGAACGAAAAAACAACAAGAAAACTGTCGGCTAATGATGGACAAACAACTGTACCCGATGGCGCAACAGTACCGCGTCAAGGAAAGAAGATAGGGTTTTGGCGATCGCTACAGTCGCAATGGGTGCAGCTTTTTGATAAACAGAGATTCCCTGCGTTGGTTTATACTCTGTGCGG
>NZ_JAIQZM010000015.1:0-13987 GCF_023333595.1 Argonema galeatum A003/A1 | reverse complement strand
CGCAAAAAGTTACGAAATGCCTATAAAAGAGACTGTTAAAGGGGTGGGAGAGGGAAGCTATTGGTATGCGAACTTACGAGGCACCTTTCGCAAGAACTGGGATATGCAAAATTTTCCCTTCGATCGTCACACACTGAACATCCCTTTTCTAGTGAGTTATCCCGATGCAACGCAGTTTCTATTTGAAGCGGATAAGAAGAATTCAGGCATAGATGACGCTATCCTGCTACAAGATGGTTGGCGGATTACCAGCTACAGTGTCGATGCCGGTATAACTCAATATCAAACTAACTTCGCCGACCCCAGAGCAACGGTTGACAAAATCGCTCAAGCCAACGTGAATATGACAATTGAGATCGAACGAACCAGTAACTTAAGCTTTATTAAGCTAGTTGGAGGCGTCTATATTGCTTTTGCTGTTTGCGCCGTATGCTTCCTATTGGATGCTTCCAATAGCGAACTTTATACGGGAATGTTAGGTTTACTGGTTGGAGCCCTCTTTGCGGTTTTCGTTAATCTACAGGCAGCCGGAGCGACTCTTGGGACAGCTGAAACGCTGACTATGATAGACCAAATTCATATCATCACAATGTTCTACATCTTAATGGCAATGGCAATGGAGACGCTGTTTTTTCTAGGTCACCAATCCGAATGGAGTATAAATATGACGAAAATCGAACACATCTGCGAGATTGGGTTTGTTGCGTCGTATGTGATAATCAATATTGTTATAATCATTGCCGGTCATAGTTATGGTTAAGTAGGCTATTTGCTGAAGAAATGCGATCGTTTTTTAAGATCGCGATCGCGCACTACAGCGGGTTTCAGTTGCATAAAGTACACCCGGACAAACCCGGTTTCTTGAAGAAACCGGGTTTCTCTGCGATCGCTCATTCCCCTAATGACCCGCAACAGAAAAACCTCGCCGAATACGTTTGTTATCGGCTAACTCCACCTGAAAACTAACGCGATCGCTCATTTCCCCACTTTTGACCTCTAACGTCCAATTCCCAGGACGCAGTTGCCAGAAAAAAGAATTAGATGACTGGGTTGCCACTTTTTCACCATTCAACCACCACTCTATAGGCTGATTTGATGCCGTAGCCAGTTTAAATTGTAACCTTTGCTCAGCAGGATATACCAAAAACACATCCCCGTTACGAGGAGATAATATTTTCAATCCGCTGGGTGCTAAATTAGGTTGCGGTTGCATTGCTAACCACTCGTTGTATTCCGCAGGTAAATTGAGGCGATACTGGGGTGATTTTCCATCGCTCGATACTATCTGATAAAAAGTATCTGGATGACTTTCATAATAGCTGATATCTTCGGGGTAAAAGTATTCTTGTACAACCGAAGGACAAGCAGGTGTTGGACGCAAACCGGAAATTGCACAAATAGGTTTTTGCACCAAACCTTTTGGAGGGGGAAAAGCAGCAGGTTCTCGATCTTCGTGTAAGTGTAACATGATGCGATTCCACAAAGGCGCTGCACCCATGACGCCGGAGACTTTTGCCATGCGATCGCCATCAAAATTTCCCACCCAAGTAGCCACAGTATAATCTCTCGTAAACCCCACCGTCCAAGTATCTCGAAAATTAGAAGAAGTCCCTGTTTTAACCGCTGCTGGAAATGGTAAAGCTAGCACCGATTCTACACCAAATCCTTTCGCACGAGCATGAGCATCGCTGAGCATATCGGTAATTAATGCCCATTCTGTGGGATTTGGGATTCTAATTCCCCCCTTGTTAAGGGGGGTAGGGGGGATCGAATTTTGGATTTTGCGCGAAGTGGGCGTCTTGGCGGTTCCCGTCACGATGCCCACCTTCGCAAGAGAGGATTTTGGATTTTGGATTGAGGAATTAGAAGTAGGATTTTGGATTGTGGGATGATAAAATGTAGTTACAAACGGTATTGCATCTCCTTGTCTTGCCATAGTGACATAAGCGCGAGCTAATTCCCAGAGAGTGACTTCGCCACTGCCCAAAGTTAACCCCAAACCGTAATATTCTGGGGGATAATTGAGATGGGAAAACCCCAGTTGATGCAGACGTTCTAGAAAAGTGGATACCCCAACTTTTTCCAACACTCGCACCGCCGGAATATTGAGAGAATTTGCTAAGGCAATGCGGACTCGCACGGGGCCTTGAAAAGTTTCGTTATAATCTTGAGGGCTATACAGTTTTGCGCCTGGAATCGCGTAATGAGTTGGCACATCGGCTAATACGGTATTGGGCTGAATTATCCGATTTTCTAAGGCTAATTCATATAAAAAAGGTTTAAGGGTTGAACCGGGTTGACGCAATGCTTGCACGCCGTCATTGCGACCTATTTCTGCTTCATTAAAATAATCTGGTGAACCGACATAAGCTAACACTTCGCCAGTGTGGTTGTTAATAACTAAAGCGGCGGCATGATGTACATTGTTAGGCGTGAGGATGCGGACTACTTCCTGCACTTGCGCTTCTACAAATTGCTGCAAAGGACGATCTATGGTGGTTCGCAGATGGGAAGGATGCGTTACTTTTAAATTCTCCTTGTCCAGTTCATTGGCTACCCAAAATAAGAACTGGGGTGCGGCGAGAATACCTTGCTTCCGAGGTTGAAGGGCAATTTCTTCGGTGTTGGCCCGATCGCTATTAACGGGAATAATATATCCCTCTTTCACCATGCGGTTTAAAACATAAATTTGTCGCCGTTTCAGTGCAGGCAAATTATGGTAAGGATTCAGATTAGTCGGATCGTTGGGTAAGGCGGCGAGAAGCGTCGCTTGTGCCAAATTCAAGTCACTCGCCGGAATGCCAAAATAAACGCGGGCAGCTGCTTCTACACCATAAATATTTCCTCCCATTGGTAAGCGGTTGATATAGGCAGAAAAGATTTGATTTTTGGTCATACCTGCTGCTAACCGCCAAGATAACCAAATTTCTTGAATTTTTCCCCAAAAAGTGCGCGGAACGGGGTCTATCATCCGCGCCAGTTGCATGGTAATGGTGGAAGCGCCTGAAACAATTCTTTTGGCTTGAATTGCTTGCTGAAACGCCCGTGCGATCGCTTTTATATCCAGCGCCCCATGCTGGTAAAATCCCCCATCTTCGGCGGCGATGATGGCGTTTTTGAAGTGGGGCGAAACTTCATTTAAGGGGATAACGGCGGTATGTTCTTGGTTACGGCTGAGTAATGTTCCCAAAGGTAAGCCGTTGCGATCGCTAAATTCGATCGCTTGCCGATCCTGAATCAAATCTTTAGTATGAATAGGAGCTAGATAGGGGATACTTCGCACTGTTATCCCCAGCAACAACAAAATGCAGGTTACTTGAACCGCTTTTCTAAGAATCGGATTTTGCCAAAACTGATGGAAAATTGGATTGTTCATCAGTCACCCTTTACTATTGGGTAATTCCAGAAAAAGTGCCATTTCAACCCTCAATTAATAGCCAGAATCGCTTATCTTCTACAATTCCGTCAAAATCTGGGTCAGTTTTTGCCTGTGTGCGATACTTGGGATTGAGTGCGATCGCCTTCTGTAGGTTTTCTACCGCTGATTTCACTCGCTCCTGCAAGGCATAACAGACTGCCTTATTGTAATAGGCATTGCCATATTTTGGTTCGAGAGCCAAAGCGCGATCGAAGCTATCAAGCGCTTCTTTGTCGCGCTCTAGTTTGACTAGCATCTCACCTTTATAATTCCACGCTTTATGGGAATCAGGATTTAATTCGATCGCTTTGTCAAAAGAATCAACAGCTTCTTCATATCGTTCTAAAACGCTCAAAGCCAAACCTCTATTTAACCAGGCTACCCCATCATCCGGCTGAACATTGACAGCTTTGTCAAAAGAGTTAAAAGCTTCCTCATGCTGTTGCAATGTTCCTAGCACCACACCTCTATTCACCCATGCTTCATGATAATCCGGCTTGATTTCCAGCGCTTTATCCAATGACGCGATCGCATCTTCATATTGTTTCAACCTCCCCAGAGTCATACCCCTTTGCAACCAAGCTTTGCTGTCGTCTGGTTGAATTTGAACGGTTTTGTTAAAAGCGGCGAGTGCTATTTCATACCGCTGTAACTCTTTCAGAGCCAGACCTCGATGATACCAAATGTTAGGATCGTCTTGTTTAAGTTCAAGTGCTTTGTCCAACGAGGCGATCGCATTTTCATACTGCTGTAACTCCCAGAAAGCAAGACCCCGCTGATATAAAACTGTAGAGTTATCCGGCTTTATTTCAATACCGCGATCGTAGTTAGCGATCGCTTCTTCATACCGCCCTTCTGAGAATAGCGCATTTCCGCGATCGATATAATCATCCGCAGTCAAGAAAAACTCAGGATGATTAGATTTCAGCCGCTCAAGTTGTTCGCTCAAAGCTTGCATTTTCTCTGCCACTTCAGGGATGATAGCCTCTACCATCGATGTCGGCGTATTTGCAGCTAATTGCTGTATGATTAAATCCTTCTGAGTTTGAGCTTGTCCTATCACTTCGGAAAGATTTTGAGCAAATGCAGTCTCCAATTTTTCTATATTCTGAAGAGTTACATCCTTTCGCGTCTGAATTTCTGTCTGTAGTTGGGATACGCGATCGATAATCTCTGCGTTCAACTTTTCCAGATTCTCTAAGTTCAGATTTTTTCTGCCTTGAATTTCAGAATCTAATTTGGAAAATTGGGTCTTGGCCGAACTTTCTAATTTCTCCAGGCTCTGAATAGTTTGTTTTCTCTTTTCTTGAATACCCGATTGCGAAGTTGAAACCTGAGTGGCAAATTCAGTTTCCAGAGTTTTGATATTCTGGAGTATCTGAGTCATTTGTCCTTGAATCTGGGACTGCGACCCTGAGACATGAGTCCCCATTTCACTCCCCAATCGCTCTAAATTCGTCACTGCATCTTGATAAAGCTGTTTAATTTTTTCTTCTGCACTCGCCTGAACTCCAGATAGCTTCGGCGCAACCTCAGCTTCTAGTTTTTTCAGGTTTTGCAATATTAAATCACGTTGCTTTTGCGTATCTAGATTAAGTGCAGACAGTTGTTTGGAGAAATCAGTTTGCGATTGTTTTATGTTCTGCCATACAGCCTCTTTTTGCACTTTTATGTCTATCTCAATTTCCGAAAGCTGAGGAACAAAGTCAGAGGCTAATTTTTCGATGTTTTGGATAACTAAATCGCGTTGTTTTTCTACCTTCTTATGAACATCTAAAAGCTGAGTCGCTAACGCTGTTTCCGAACTTTCTAGATAGTGCAACACAACTTTCTTCTGTGCTTCGACAGCAGTTTGCATTTCTGAAAGTTGAGGAGCAAATTCTGAGCTTAATTTTTCTAGATTTTGAACAATTAAACCTTTGTGTTTTTGGGCATCCGATCCGAGTTCGGAGAGTTGAGATGTAAACTCATGCTCTAATTTTTCCAGCGAGCTTTGAGCATCTTTTATTTGCGTCTCTAATGCCGTTAATGCTTGTTGCTTAGATTGAGATACTTGGGATAGGAGTTGAGAGATATTGTCTAGTCTGACATCTATCTCTTGGTGGAAATCTTCGGCCCGATCGCTTAACTCATCCCCCATATCCTCAGCTTTTGCCAGCAAGGTTTGCACTTTTTGATTGGCGCTGGTAACCTTACTCTGCAAGTCATCCAGTTGATTAAGATGGTTTGTGACGATCTCTGTAACCTCTGTCATCACCGATCGCCGCAATAGCCAC
This sequence comes from Argonema galeatum A003/A1, assembly GCF_023333595.1. GTDB lineage: Bacteria > Cyanobacteriota > Cyanobacteriia > Cyanobacteriales > Aerosakkonemataceae > Argonema > Argonema galeatum. The sequence goes on along the minus strand of NZ_JAIQZM010000015.1, from coordinate 8,293 downwards.
AAGGCAACGATCGCAGCTGCCAAAAGCAGTGCTAGGGTGGCAAGCAATACATTAAACAGGGTCGTCGTCCGACTAAAAGCGCGATTCGCCTGAGCTTGAACTTGGTTTTGAATGCGCCTCTGTTCTCGCAATTGCTCCAGTTCTCGCCGTTCGCTAGAGGAAATCGCCAGAGTAGCACTACCTTCTTTTGTAGAGGAAGTGGGTTGAGCTAAAGCAAGACTAACAGACAACAGCACAGTCGAAAGAACGACACTGCCTTGCGATACCAACGCGAAAAGGTAAGGATGCTTGCGCTTCATAGGAACTACCTTGTCTGTAGAGCGGGTTTGGCCCGAACTGGTAAAAATCACCAGTAGACTATTACCTAAAGTAGCACGGGAGTCTGAAAGCCCTTCCAACTTACTACTCATAGCCATGTTCTTCGATCGATTGTTCATATACTCCGCACAGACCCATTCATTGTACCGTAAAGCCTGAAAGCATTGATTTTTCGATCGCGCTCTCACCGCTGGGGTGACTCAGTTTAGATTGAAAAGAACGGCGTAGATCACACACAACTTGTTCGCCGGTAGAACCGACGCCTTACAAGATTTTCAGGGCTTTGGCTGTCATTTCTGTTCGCCGGTAGAAGCCAGCGATCGACATCCGGCACAGGTTCCGACTCGTTGTTTGCAAGGGTTTGAGGCTCCTGTGCCGGATGTGCCGGTAAAAAATTCATCTGAATTTTCACACTATCTGGCACAGATGCAGATGCGATCGCAGCCGTTTATACCTGGAAAACCTTATTTTTTCGTCAAATATTGCAAGGATTAAGCGGACTCGAACCTTTGACTGCTGTACAAGATTTCTGGTGATTAGATGGCTACCTTCCTCTAAAGTCATCGTAAAAGCAGAGTTAGTTATATAGTGATTAAGATATAATACAGTTTAAAAAAAAGATAAAAAGTGAGAACCCGTGCAATATAGGCTTCCTTCTCCCAATCTAGGCGATCGCGCAATCGTAAGAAGTGAAGATGAAAAGCCATTTTCAGCCGAAGACATGGCGGAGGCTGCAAAAAAGCTTGCAAATGCTTCCAACATCCCTCTGCCTGATAGTTTTGAATGGAGCGCTTCCTCTGAAGCAAAACTTATTCGATTCGTAGGGTCTGTTTTGGTCGCGAAGGACATACTTGTGAATCCCGATCCTTCCAAAGATTATTCACATGGAGTCGGTAACGTCGAACGGGTGGATACCCAACAAATATTGTCAGTAGTTTACTTGCCTCAAGAATACAGTCTACGGGCTACCCCGACAACTGTTAATAGGCAGAGCGCCGCTGGAGGTGGGATATCTGGAATCAGCAAATTTTCTGATACATTTTATAAATTTAGTCTTGTGGATAACAATGGAATTTTAGTACCCACAAGCAGTTCAATTTCATTCCCTGTCAACAGATTAAACAATTACCCAGAACTTATAGGTTATCATTATTTCCAATCCTATTCTTGGTGGGTTAGTTTCCAGAGTTTTGAGCTATGGCATTCAACTACCAGTAACAATATTTATGAAATTTCTGAAACGCCAATAATTAGGCCCGATCCATTACCGCCACCGCCACCACCACCTATCTTCTATTCACCACAGCCACCACCGCCACCACCGCCACCACCGCCACCACCACCGTGCGATATTCAAATAGGCAATGATACCGATGATGGCTATTTCTGCATGACTTACGCAGAATATAATAACTACAAAGCTTCTAATCAAGGTGCTCAAACAGCTTTAGACAATACCGCTAGTTTTTTAAGAGGATTACCTTAATGCCTATCATAAATGGCGGAACCGCTGAATACGCAAACATTGTGGCTTCGCAAACGCAAACAGCAACAAAAATCGACGAAGTTAGAGAGATACTGGAAGCCCAATTTAGAAGGTCAATTCCCCAAAATGAAATCATCTCGGTAGTCGATGATGTTGATGATGTTTTTCGTACAGCTTCTCAGGGCATACAGCCTACAAGTAGAGTGGCTGTAAATCCAGCGTTGATGGAAAAACTAGCCGAGCAAACTGCTGGGTTACGAAGTGGATTAAACAATTTTAAAATAGCAGCGCCCACTATTGGTGAGGGCGGGATAGGTGGTCTGGCTGCCTTTGGAAGCAAGGCATTAGTAGTACTAGGGAGGGTATGTCAAGTAATCACCGTAGTCCAGATGATAATTGATGCACTGAGAATTGGGTATACAATTCTTAGCAATATTGTCACTGAGTTAACAAATAGGCTTACAGGAGTTGAAGCTACAGTAACTTCTGTAGACGGGCAGCATCAAAGAACCCGGTCCCGCGTTAACGGGCTAGAAACTGGATTATTGGGCACAGAAATTCTTGCCAGACAAGCATTTTCAAACGCGAATTTAGCTTTGAACTTAGGCAACACTAACAGTACTCGCATAACTGAACTGGAGACGCAAGTGGCGAATTTAGAAGAATTAATCAAAAGTAATCACGCTGCCACCATGTTTACCTTTGAGAAAGAATCAGAATTAATCAAAAGTAATCACACTGATACTATGGGTGCGTTTGAGAATACTTTCACGTGGCAGGAGAACAACAGGTCGGAGAAAACAGCAACTCTTTCGAGAGCGGCTGTAGAGAGAGAGAATGGAATGTTATTCCAAACGGCTGAAGTTCTTTCTAAAGCAGTAGAAGGAAATCCACCTGAATCAGCCACAGACAGCGATTACCAAAGCGCTGTTAACGCTGGGCACGCAATTTCAGCAGGTACAGTGGGATATGCAATATTTAAGAACAGGCAAGCGATTACTACTGCTGTTAATGGCGTCGGGACAATAGTTAAGGAAGGAATCGATACATTAAAAACTCAAGGTGCAAAACTTGGAAAAATAATTAATTTAGGTCAAGTTATGCAAACAGTTTCGGTTATTATTTCTTTACACAATGCTCTAATATTAAGTAGAGATATTGGCCAGACATTATTCACTGTGGTCGATAACGGCTTGAATGCCGTGTTAAATGCCTTTGGAATTAAAAATGTAAATGATGAAGGCGTGACGACAGAGAAATCTATTAAAGAATTCCTGGAAACTATAGCTAAAAGCTTTTTCGGTGTCCAAACTTGGGAGCAACTGAAGCAAAAATGGGCAGCAGCGAACGCCATCATTGCCTCTGGGAGTACCCTTTTGCAAAGCATCAATGATTTAGCCAACACGACTGGTTCTTTGGCAGCTATGGCTGCTGAGAACAGCGGAAAGATAGGCAATATTATGCGCCGTAGCGGGCTAACGCAAGATATTGGTACTTGGTTTCCGGAAAACTACAACACCGAAACTGTTTTCGCTAGAAAGATGCGCGAAAGCCTGGAATCCGTTCAAAACATTGCACAAACCTTTGAAACCATCACCTCTTCAGTAGTTCAAAGTCAACAGAATATTCAAGAAATCAAGGAAAATAACGACAAATTTATGGACACAATTGAAAAAGAAGCGCCCAAATTTCGCCTTGACAATAAGCCAGTTAAAGATGCTAGTGATAAAGACAAAGCTGACTCAAAAGGCGCTGAAGTAACAGAAGAAGACAAAAAGCCAACAAGTGGAGATGAGTAAATGACTCTTCCTAAAGATGAGGCAGAACATTTAAAAAGTTTGATGATTAGATTGCACAACCCCCGCGTCAAGAGGCATTTTAAAGATGCTCCAGATGACGATATTATTACTCAAGGTGCAGCTAGCATAAAGGCTGGCTGCACAATCAAGCCTTCAGATAGCCTGTTAATAGCTCTAACCAGAGCCTGGTTATTTGAGGTAACTGTTGAGAATGCTAGTCGAATGCACCCCGCTATCTACGGAGTCCCAACCCCAACGCATTGGGATAATATTAAGCTAGAAGGACTACCGCAAGTACTATTATTTTTTGAGCAAGACGCCGCATCCATACCTAGTGAATTCTCTAGAATACAGGCAGAAATATCATTCAGATTAATAAAAGAAACTGCCGCCTCAATGACAAAGGCAAAGGCTAAAACCATTGCTCAAAACATCAAGAACGCTTTTGGAAATAGCCCCACTTGGGAATTTACCAAAGGGGATAAAATTTGCTCTTATAAAAAAAAAGAGGAAGGCTATTGGATACAAATTTACGTTTCTAGCGAGCAGAAAGGAAAAGAAGTTATAAATAAAATCTTGTCCATTCAGAATCACAGTTTTGACGAAAACTGTTTTTTTTGCAGTACCAAACCAGAAAAAGACTCTATTAATAACCCAACTGGTACACGAAGGGTTTACGAAAAACAAAAAAAGAAAAAACGTTACCGGCCCACGGCGAACGTGCGATTCAGGTACGCGACCTTAAACATTGACGGCATCGACCCAATAGTGCTTTACGACCCCTACAGACGCCTTCGCGAAGCTGGCTTAGTATCTCCCTCAGCCGAGCATTAGGTTTTTGTCAACCCAATACGGAACGTCTTCACCTTCCTCGCGCACTGAAGCCTAGAAAAGAGTGATAAAACTGAATTATCGATATTAACCGAGTGAAATGGCAGACCCAAAAGGACTTTATGGAAAAACTTACGGGGATATAATTATCGCCTTTAGAGCATCAAAGGCCGTGTATGAACCCCTGAAAACAGCGCTTGGGCTCGAATCTGTTTCGGACGCCGAGCGAGGAAAAGCACTTGTTGTGGCAGCCGCTCGAGGTGGATTTCGGCGTCTGGGCATTGCCTACAAAATTAGCACAACCAAAATGGGGACAGGCTCAGTCTGGTGTGCGCCTGACAAATTTGAGGAGGCATCTAAAATGTCAACGGGTAAATACCGAGATCATGAGATTGACCATGCCTATCAACCTTTAGACACTAACAGGGCGTAATAGTATGTTTATCAAGACATATGGAATCTGTACCTTTGACGGAAATGGGAATGCGATCCGCTTCTACGATGGCGCGACGCATCAAGAGGATTACAAGCATCTTCGGTTATTTGCTGAGAGCGATATTGTAGTAGTTCGCATGGAACAAGGTTCCCACCAGAGACTTAACCCTCTAAGTGACGTTAGACTTGTTGAGTTTGTTGTGGAATTACCTTTTAACATTGGTCAACCTGAGCCTCCGGTTCCGCCCGACCTGCCACCAGTACCAGTAATAGAAGAATTGAAAGAGGTATTTTCAACTTCCACCAAGGTAGCAATGCCTCTGACAACCGAAGTAAATGCCTTGGCAACTTAGGGATTATTTTACTGTCGTCAAATCAAGCATTTCGCAACAGCAATTTACCAGTTTCAACTTGGTAATCAAAGCAGCGCTGCCTTTAAATCCTAGACACTGGATTGCTGCTGGCTGGTGCAAAGCAATTTGGAATGAACCTTTTGTCGGAAACATTGAAAGTGAATCGTTTACCTTGTCAATTGGCAAGGCGAAATTAATCACTTTGCCTAATCTATCTCCTTACCAGATTCAAGTAGATCTGCGTGAGTGGATAGAATCAGTCAACATTGAAATTTACGAATTTATGGAGCAAAAAAAATGGCCAAGATTGCGCCTTCTACGGCATTTAGTACCTGGGCAATTGACGCGGGTACAGGAGTGATTACGCTAAATATTTCCGATTTCACGGGAGTCAGTGCCGCCGAGTTGCACGCTACCACTGGGGATATCGGCGTTTTTATCCGAGCCATCAACGATAAGCTAGCTAGCTTCTACTTCAACCTAGGAACAGCCGATCGCCCAGCACGCTGGAGTGTCATCAAGGGGACTGGTTCAGCCGTTGCAATCAATGGAGCAGTCAATCCTCAGCGAATCCCTTACACAGTGAACGTAGATGTCGCCGCACCCGCCGCGCAATATGAAATTGTCCCTGAGTAATTGACAGCCATAACCCTATCAAGTCAATTTGATAGGGTTATCTCTCACACTAAAAACTTGCAAACATGGATACAGAAGAAGAAGCGATACAGTCATTTCTTGAAGCCGAAAAAGCGGCTAAGTTATTTTCACCTAAATCCAGAAGATCTGTTATTTTAACTGTGCCTAGCGGTGAAATTGCTTTTGAACTTGGCGCAGATGGTGTTTGGCTTCGGTTTGATTGCGATTGTGAAGATGCTTTGCCCTATTGTCAAGCGCAATGCTGTAGTTTTCAAGGGACTGTCGTTTTCCCGGACGAAATCGAAAAAAGCGAAGTATTGCGAAGAGAAACCGTTTTCGACGAGCAGCGTGGTGGGTGGATAATGCAGAGGGGCTCAGACGGCGCTTGCTCGTGCCTTGATAGAAGCACCCGAACTTGCCAAATATACGAAGAAAGACCAATGACTTGCCAGCAATTTCATTGCACCAGAGGGGCGTCTGTCCGAGGCTTTAAGCAGCTTAACCACGTTGTGCGCCAAAATCATCTTTTATGAGTGGGGAAATCCTTGGGGATTTGCTAGGAGAAATTCAGGGGTTAACCGCACCTATCATGCCCTTAACCCTTACTATTGAATCTCAAAATTTCACGATTCAAGCTACTTCCGACACAGAGGTGAATGGCTTCCAAGCAGGGATGGTAAAAATTTTCTCCTTGTTTGAACACGGCAAACTTCTTTTGGAAGAATTCGCTTTACCGCTGAATCAATACCGAGAAGTAAGCGTAGCTTCTCCTACCACTTCAGTAGATATTGAAATTTCCCCTCCGTACTGGATAGAGCAGATTAAGATTAGGGCCTGGGAAACCCTTAATCTGCTTCAAGCGACAGAAACCCAAACTATCCCTCAACCCCCAATCTCTACCCCCGCAAGCCTAGTGCAGGTACAAGTTGCACCCGCACTCAAGAATCGCTCCCGACTTAATATTTGTAACTTGAGCAATTCAAAAATGCTGATTCGGTACGGCGGCAACGGAATTTCGGAACAGGTTTTCGATGAATTGATTCTTCCTTACTGGAATTTTCAATACACCGAAAATGTCCCGCCCGAAGAATCTATTGATGCACTTTGGATTTTGGAGGAAGAGACAGAAATTGAGGGCTATTGCGTAATTTCTCAATGTACTCGCTCGCTATTGGTCGTAAATTAATTATGCGTGCCGAAGAAATCGCTTTGTACTTAGCTTTGATTTGTAATGCGATCCAGTTAGTTTCTTGGTGGAATACGAGTCAGAGAAAACGCTACGCAAGCGAATTAGATTTTGTCTCCATTAAAGAAGGGCAGAGAACGATACTTGAACAAGTTAAACACTTAGAAAAACAGATTGAATCTCATGAAATTCAAGCTTATAGGCGAGCCAAGGACATTGAATCACACTTAATTGATGAATTGAAAGAAGTAAAAGCCATCACCAACGCTTTAATAGTGAAAATGACTGGAGATTCAATCTCAGATATTTTGAGGAAAAAAGATGACATTTAACCCCGTTAGAGTCAAAGACTACACCGCTTTATTTGGTGCTGTAGCTGAAAGCGCTGCTACAGACCACACAAGCTCTTCCGGCCTCAATGGCTTGTTAAAAGCAATTCTTAGAGATTTTAGAGCCAGAATTCCTTCTTTATCGAATGGCAGAATCCCTGTAATTCTGGCAAATTCTAGCGCTAGCAGCGTGACTATCGCGTCTGTTTCGGTTACCACCGCGTCGGCGGTTTTATTTGCGGCGAATGCAAACAGGATTGATTGGACGGTGGAACACAAAGGCACTTCTGGGGAAGCCTATATCACTGAGGGGGTGGCTGCAACAGTTGCACTTGGAAAAACCGTTAGTGTTGATGGCGAGCGTAGCCAAGAACAAATTTACGGCGGTGTTATAAACGTCATTGGGTCAATCGCTTTGACCTTGCAAAGTACAGAGTATTCAGCCTAAAAAAAAACGAATGGAACTTTTTAAACTTTCAGAAACTGCTACGCTCCTGGGGACTATCGAGCCACCACTTACCGAACAGTGGTGTGTGATGGCTTTACCGTCTAACTCTGGCTGGGTGAGTATAGAATTACCCGATAAATCCCCCTTGATTTATCCTTTGCGGCCTGGTGCAATATTTGCGATCGCAGCAGAGTATGAGGGGAAAATCGTAGGTAAATTGGGTGCTGTAGGAACTCCACTGCCTACCACGGGTGCGGTGATTTTCTTCTCCAATGAAGAGTACGCGGAAGTAGAAGCTTATGTCGGCACCGTCAGCATATCCGGTTAGGGGGTTTGGGTCTGGGACTGGACACACTCACAGTAATAAATCCACTTTGGATGCTATCACTGGCAACGAATGGTATCGTATCCTTTACGCCGATTCCAACTGGAATTTGGTAATCGGATACGGCACGAATCAAATTTACTTCCG
>NZ_JAIQZM010000013.1:0-7454 GCF_023333595.1 Argonema galeatum A003/A1 | reverse complement strand
AGGAGAAGGACGAGAAGGAATTCTGCTTCTGTCTTTCTCCCCCGCAACGGAGGAAGAGGAGAAGGACGAGAAGGAATTCTGCTTCTGTCTTTCTCCCCCTCTCCGAGATCGGAGAGGGGGTTGGGGGGTGAGGTTCTTCATTACATCGATCGCACCTGCATGACTCGATGATACTGTAGGGCTTTGGGCACCTATTGGTTAAAATTTAAATCAATCCAACAGATGTGAAGCAACGGAGACTGGGAACTTGGTCGCCTCTAAAGATACACAAGCATTGACACAACCACTCCCCTTAGTGACCGATCCGGCTGTACTACAGCAAGTCATTCTCAACAAGCTCAATACACGCATATATCCCCGTGGTGAACTGGTAATGCCTTGCGTACCGGCAATGCTGGATCATTACTTACAGCGACTGAAGATGCTGTTCGACTCACTTGGCAAAGCCTTTTCTGAAGAAGAACTACAGCAGTTGCGTCAAGTTCTTAGCCGTAGGTTGGAAGAAGGATTTCGCGCTTCACCTCATTCAAGTATTGTACTCAAATACGAACCAGCTAAGCCTCCTAATGTAGGTTTAACTTGCAATCTTACAACAGCGGTTTCATCAGTTGCAGATCAATACAAAAACTGGGTTGAAACCAGAAAACCGCCTTTATTCGGTTCTCATCCAGATGCCAAGGTGATGGCTACAGTTGCTGAATTAGGCCAAGACCCTTCAACTACACCCATTTTAGATATAGGAGCTGGAACAGGACGCAATACTCTACCTTTAGCAAGGCTTGGGTATTTGGTTCACGCGATCGAATTAACCCCTGCTTTTGTCCAACAGATCGAAGGAACTGTGCAAGCAGAGGGATTACCTGTAGTAGTTACGCAAGGTAATATCCTCGACCCAATGGTGCGGATGCGACCCGCTCATTATAAAATGGCAATAGTTGCAGAAGTGATTTCTCATTTTCGAGATGCCGATCAATTGCGACTGTTACTTGCTAAAATGTGCGATGTCGTTCGCTCCGGTGGTTTGTTACTTTTTAACACTTTCTTGACCGCAGATGGCTACGCACCAGAACAAGTAGTACGAGAAATGTCAGAAATAGCGTGGTCATCCATTTTTACACGCGCCGAGCTAGCATCGGCAATGGAAGGACTCCCGCTAGAAATTATCTCAGATGAATCTGTGTTTGAATACGAGCAGAAACACCTGCCTGCCGAGGCATGGCCTCCAACCGGATGGTTTGCTAACTGGGCAACAGGCCGAGATCTGTTCCCGATCGTTAATGGTCAACCACCGATGGAACTACGCTGGATTTTGTGCAAACGCACTTAGAAAAATTAAAAAATTAAAAATTAAAAATGCGATCTGATTTCCATTTTTGATTTTTGATTTTTAATTCTTAGTGGAATCATTTGTTCCAAACCACTAAAACAACACCGCAGACGATTAGACCCAAACCCACAATCCGACTCACCGGAATTTGTTCCCCAAAAACAAAGTAGCCCAACAGCAGCGAGAAAACATAAACTAAGGAAACCGCAGGGCCAGCAACACTTAATTTGACTCGCGTCAGCAGCAAAATGTAAGCGCAGGCTCCTAGAGCATAGCAAGTGAGGCCAAACAATAGTTCTGGCGTGAGCGCAATCCCTATAATATGGCTAAACAAGTTGCTGGCATTGACTTTCCCTAGCTTTGATGCCCCTGCTTTTAGGAAAAATTGCCCAGCGACACTTGTTAACACCGAAATGAAAAACAGTCCAAACTCTGAGGGGGTCACAACCTATAATTCTCGTGTAAAGATCTCATACAATTTTAGATTTTAGATTTTGGATTTTAGATTTAACATATCAGCTTATTAACACTGCTACCATCACCCACGTTAAAATCGAATCGAGTATAGGCATGAAACAGGTACTGTCAACAACCCACCACGTGAAAAGGAGTACCGATTAAGCGTGGGGGCTTGAAAGATAGCCCTAGTTGACCAGACTCAGGTAGCAATACCTACGTTAGTAGCAAGAGTTCAAGCTCCTACCTACAGATGCGACGCCAGTCTGTAGCTCTAGAACCAAGTAGTTAAACAGGTTTAGAGGGTTAAGCCAGTGCTACGAAAGAAAGTACCGACTACTAACTTTGTCGAGGCGAACATCACCCCAGAAATGGGAGGGGAGTAATCCCAATTAAACGCCTCACCGAGGCGGGTCACAATATCGGTAGCCTCTATCCTGTAATGCCAGCAGGTATGCCAGGAAGTTCCCACTTCTGAGGCGAAACGGGTTTTTCACGTCATTTTAACAATCTTTATGCAAACTAGACCACGGCCTCCCTTTCCTCTCACCGCCAAGCTCTTTACAGCTATGGCGGGAGTCTCCAGGGAGGAAGAAAAATGACGAGCATTCTGCAATCTCCCTACACAAGCGAACAAATTGCAGCTTGGCTGCGCGGTTTGCTTACTCTTGCTTGGGCTGACGGCAATTTTGATGAACAAGAACAGCAGTTAATTGCCTCTCTGACTCAGGATGAACTTGCTCCCTCAGTTGATTTGGGGTCGCTGGAACCGATCGGGCCAGCAGAGTTGGCGCAGGTTTTAGGGCCAAAAACTGATGCTGCCGAGAATTTCTTGCGAACGGCTGTAATGGTGGCATTAGCAGATGGTGTTTATTCTGCCAGCGAGGATGAAGTGCTGCACCAGTTTTGTCAGGCTTTGGGACAAAATGAGCAGGTGTTAGAGGCTCTACGCCATACTCTCTACGAAGATAAGGCAAAAGCGCCTGCTACTCAGGTATCCCATGAAGGAGCCTTACCTGTAAAGGAGTACCAATCGCCGCAACGGCAACGGGATGCGCTCAAACCTGTACGGAACTGGCTAGAAGGATTGGACATTCAAGACCCCAGGGTGGCCCGCTTTTTGTGCAAAATGATCCCATCCCAGTGTCCGTTTGAGCGAGATGTGACCCTGTTTGACCACAAAGTCGTACATATTCCCCCCCTGTGTAAGCTAAATCCACTTTACGATCAGCTAGTAGGCTTGCGCTTCCGAGCGCTGTCTTATTTAGCAGATGATTGTGGTGAAGATGTGTCCCAATATTGTTAGCAGTCATTGGTCATCACTTAAGAATAACTAACTGACGACCAATGACTGATGACTAATGACGAATAAGTGATATGCAATTTATTGACCAAGCAGAGATTGAAGTAGAGGCTGGAAATGGAGGCGATGGCATTGTCGCCTTCCGACGAGAAAAGTATGTTCCGGCTGGGGGGCCATCGGGTGGCAATGGTGGCAAGGGCGGTTCAGTGTTCTTTGTGGCGACGGAGAACCTGCAAACTTTGCTGGATTTTAAGTACATTCACCGTTTTAAGGCGGAAGACGGGGGACGTGGGGGGCCGAATAATCGCACTGGAGCAAATGGAAACGATCGCATTATTCCGGTTGCCTGCGGCACATCTGTCTACGATACCGAAACTGACGAATTATTCGGGGATTTGGTAGAACCGGGGCAAACTATCTGTGTAGCTCAAGGTGGTAAAGGCGGTTTGGGAAACCAGCATTTCCTCAGCAACCGCAACCGCGCCCCCGAATATGCTCTTCCGGGACTAGCAGGGGAAAAACGGCTGCTGCGTTTGGAGTTGAAGTTGCTTGCGGAAGTAGGGATTATCGGTTTGCCGAATGCGGGTAAATCTACTTTAATTTCAGCCATTTCAGCAGCTCGTCCTAAAATAGCAGATTATCCGTTTACGACGTTAGAGCCGAATTTGGGTGTGGTGCGTAAACCTAACGGCGATGGTGCTGTGTTTGCCGATATTCCTGGATTGATAGAGGGTGCCCACGAGGGTGTGGGGTTGGGTCATGATTTTTTGCGCCATATTGAGCGGACTCGTTTGCTGCTGCACTTGATCGATGTTACAGCAGATGATCCGATGGGTAACTATCAAACAATTGAGCAGGAGTTGCAAGCATACGGCAGAGGTTTGCCAGAACGCCCGCAAGTTCTGGCACTTAATAAAATGGATGCGGTTTCGATCGATCGAGATTTGGAAGAGTTCGCATCCGAACTGCGAGCTCTTCGCCATGCTCCTGTTTTCCTAATCTCTGCTGTTAGCCACAACGGATTAGAGCCAATGTTGCAGGAAATTTGGCGAATGCTGGAAGAAACAGGGGCTAAGGAAGAGGGGCTAGAGGCTAGGGGCTAGGGGCTAGGGAAGAGTGGGAGAGTGGGAGAGTGCAAATCTTCTCTCTAATCCCTAGTCCCTAATCCCTAATCCCTAATCCCTAATCCCTAATCCCTAATCCCTAATCCCTAGTCCCTAGTCCCTAGTCCCTATTTCTTTGAGCATTAACAGACTGGGTATCTTCTAGGCGATTAATGGGGGTGGGAGAAGGAATAGAATTACCGGGAGTTGTCCCATCGCTAGCTGGTAACTGGGGATTGGCGATCGATTTGCTGAAGTATTGATAGGTGACGCGAGAGATCTTGTTAATCAGTTCAGCTGCCCGCGTATCGTTGCGGGGACGTTTAACCATCACGGCGGCGATATAGCGCTTGCCGCTGGGCAAATCGATTAAGCCAACATCTGCAAGCATTGAGCCAATATTGCCAGTTTTGTGGGCAATATTGGCTCCTTTTCCCAGTCCGCGTGGCAGGAGAGAGTTGTTTGCAGTCCGTCGCATGATATCCAGGAGGCGATCGCGCGACGGTAGGGAAACCAACTCGCCCTGGTTTACCCGCCCTATCAAGGTTGCCAACTCTTTACAACTGGTAGTGTTTGTTCCTTCTATATCGGGTAGTTTGTTGCGGATTGCCGTTGCTGTCAGCCCCCAGTCTCGGAAGCGCTGATTTAGGGCTTCGGCACCACCCAGACGGGCAATCAGCATATTGGTGGCGGTGTTGTCGCTGATCGTAATCATCTGGGTTACCGTTTCCAGAGCCGTATATTTTGTTCCTGGGGGTTTGTACTGCATTTTGCCGGAGCCAGAAGCGATCGCTTCTGGTTCTAGGGCCAGTACTTCATCTAAGCGAATTTTGCCAGCATCTATATCTTGGAAAAAGGCAACTAGAATCGGTACTTTAATCGTGCTAGCCGCCGCCAAGTTGGCTGTACCATTCCAGTCTAGATAAGCACCTGTATCTATATCGAGGACAAATATACCTGGAGCCAATTGGGGATACTGATTTGCTAAGGACTGTACAGCAGTTCTGAGTGGCATAATTTCCTGACTCAGCTTCAGCGCCGTTAAGCCATCTCCAAATGTAGAAGCGGGTTTCAAACTAACATCTGCCACAGCACTATGCTGGGAAGGATTAACTGTCTCAGAGATTGCAGATGGCTTGTGGCTGGCTGGGTTCCAAATCGACAGTATTGTACCGACGATCGCACCTAGACCGATCCCCAAAATGAGTAGGCGCATTGCGTACACCAGTACTCCAGGGGAGTTGCGTCGCTGCTTAGGTAACGATCTCCGTGAAACAGAAACTGGGGGGCGAACGGGCTGAGGGGATTTCCTGATTTTTTCCTCTCCTGCTTTCCTGCTTTGCTGACGCCTTGCGCCATTCGATTTGGGATTTGGGATTTGGGATTTGGGATTTACTCCACGACTGAAGTCGGGGACTTGGGATGAGAGGATTTTGGATTTTGGATTTGTTCTATAGTTGAAACCGTCATTCGATTTGGGATTTGGGATTTTGGATTTGGGATTTACCCCACGGCTGAAGTCGGGGGCTTGGGATGAGAGGATTTTGGATGAGGGAATCTCTCTTACAGCGGGGGGCGGCTGCACTACAGAAGTGGGTTTTGCCCTAAATTTAGTAAGCCCGTCCTTTGAGGTTGTTTGTCTAAGTGAAAGATTGGTGAGATTACCAGATCCTACTATCTTGCTTCCCCGCTGCTTTCTGGCTGGGGTTGCTGGTTTTTTGGAGGGTTGACCAAACAGCCTCTGCCACCAGTTCAATCCGTCACGGCGTTGGCCTACATTCCTGGGCAATCGTCCCTCTAGGGCAGAAGAAACCCCTGCCTTAGACGGTCTGGGTCGAAGCCCAGACCGTTCGGTTGGTGTCCGGGCTAATTCCTGCCGCTGTGGCACTTGCTGTTGTTTGAGCTGCCGCCGCTGGCGACGGGGATGGCCCTTTTCGGACGCTGCCACGGATGACACCTCTTAGAAAGTTGACTTAATTTGGGGACAAAAAATGTAGACTACACCGATCGGTAATACTAGACCCAAAAAACTCTACTACATCGCAGCTACACCCGGATCGGGTCGGCCATGAAAGCCGACATCTAAGATTCCTCTAGGGGCAATAGGGTGTCTAACACAGCTGGAGAACCTTTAGATAGAGCCCATTCTATCTGGCTGAGGATGCCTCGCTGCATTGCTACGTCTGCTCTAGATGGCTGGGATCGATTAAAAAGTAGCCGAAATTTCGCCATCCGGGAGGCTGCTGTGTGGGGATAGATATAACCAATTTTTAACAGCACGGCTTCTAGTTGCTGATAGTACTCTTCTAAGATTTCTAATGTTGCCGTATCGGTGTGGGGAGATGGTTGAGGGGTGAGTGCCCCTTCGCTTATTGCTTGGTAAAGTTCGTAACAGCAAATAGCAACTGCCTGAGCCAAATTTAGTGCTGGATAGGCATCGCTGGAAGGAATACGTATGAATCGCTGGGCATATTTCAATTCGTCGTTGCTCAAGCCTCGGTCTTCTGGGCCAAAAATCAAGGCTGACGATCCTTCTTCGAGCAGCCAGGGCAAGGTGCTGCGGGGTTTTTCTAGATGGAGAGATAACCGTCTGTCGCGTGCTGTAGCTGCGATCGCTCTTGAGCATCCTTTCAATGCTTCCGGCAAGGTGGCGACCAGTTGAGCCGCTTCCAGGATGTCTACCGCATGGACTGCCATAATCCTTGCTTGTGCTTCCAAAGGTTCGCATTTGGGCTCCACCAATACTAGCTGACTTAGCCCCATATTTTTCATGACGCGGGCGACTGACCCTATATTCAAGGGGCCGATCGGTCTCACCAGCACTATTCGCACCTGCGCTAAGGCTGTCTCATCCATTAGTGTGTCCGTACCGGCCTTCCTTTAAATTGGATTAACAATAGTATCGTTAAATTAACATGGCACGCCAGCGTTCTAAATCCGATCTACCCACAAAAATTTGTCCCGTATGTCAACGTCCGTTCACCTGGCGTAAAAAATGGGCTGATTGCTGGGATGATGTGAAGTATTGCTCAGAACGCTGTCGCCGTCGCCGGAGTAATTAAAAATTAATAATTAAAAATGGTGAATGGGGAGTACGACAACTGTAAAGCAACTGACAACTGACAACTGACAACTGACAACTGACAACTGACAACTGACAACTGACAACTGACAACTGACAACTGACAACTGACAACTGACAACTGACAACTGACAACTGACAACTGACAACTGACAACTGACAACTGACAACTGACAACTGACA
>NZ_JAIQZM010000011.1:0-26625 GCF_023333595.1 Argonema galeatum A003/A1 | reverse complement strand
TCAATCTCAAAGAGATTCTGGATATGGTAATCCTGCCATCCAAGGATATATTTATCCTGCTGACAGATGTAGATAAGTAGAGTTACAGCGATCGGCTATGATAAAATAATTGGAGGAGAGATATTTTGTATATACTGTAAATGCACTTTGAGTGGGACGACAACAAAGCTGAGTCTAATTTTATTAAGCATGACATTACATTTGAGGAAGCCGTGACAGTTTTTGCCGATCCCTATCTCCTGTTTACGGAAGACTCCAAGCATTCCACTCAAGAGGAAAGACAATGGGCAATTGGGGAAGCAGAAAATGGCTTAATGCTAGTGATTGTTTTTACAATGAGGGGCGAACAAATCAGAATCGTAAGTGCCAGAAAAGCAACAAAAAGAGAGCGCAAGAGATATGAAGAAGGAATCTGATTTCCCTTTCGAGAGGGCAAGACGAGTGACATCAGAAGAAAGCAAGAAATTCAGAGAAGCGATTTCTGAACAGTTTGGTATGAAGTTAAGAAAACGGGATTTGCCAGCCAAAAATGAAGATGAGAAGTATGAATTAATTTCGCTCAAACTTCACCCAAAAGTCCTAGCTTGGGCGATGGAAGAATCCAAAAAAAGAGGGATTGGCTATCAAACAGTTATTAATGAGGTACTGTTAGAGCGAATTAGCTGATTGCGATCGCGCAATATACAAACCACCAAAAGATAACATCGATTTTTGCATAACTTCTAAGATTTGAGATTTTAGATTGAATATTTAAACATTCAATCTAAAATCTCAAATTGATTAATTTCCTAACATCTGCAACTTATACAAACTGGCATAAAGTCCTTCTTGTTGCAGTAGTTCTTCATGGCTACCCGATTCTACAAGTTGTCCCCGCTTCAGTACTAGAATGCGATCGACATTGCGAATCGTGGAGAGTCGGTGAGCGATAATAATCGCAGTACGTTCTGCCAGCATACGCTCCAAAGCTTCCTGAATCAAGACTTCTGTCCCCACATCCAAGCTAGCAGTTGCCTCATCCAACACTAAAATGCGAGGATTGCGGATAGCAGCACGGGCAAAAGCTAGTAGTTGTTTCTGACCGCCAGAAAGATTGGTGCCTCGTTCCCGCAACTGGGTATCGTAACCTTGAGGTAGCTGTTCGATAAATTGGGCAACGTTAGTTTGTTCTGCTGCGGTGCGGATCTCCTCAAATGAGTAGGTTTCTCCCAAAGTGATGTTACTTTTGACATCACCGGCAAACAGAAAGCCATCTTGCAGTATAACTCCCATGTAACGGCGCAGTTCTGTTTGAGGCAAATCCCGAACATCCACTCCATCGAGAAGAATGCGACCCTGAGTGGGTTCGTAAAGACGGCACAAAAGACGAATGATGGAACTTTTCCCTGCACCTGTGGGGCCAACCAAGGCTACTTTCTCCCCTGGATGAATAGTGAAATCTAAATTTTTGAGAACGTATTCATCGGGTTTGTAGGCAAAAGATACTTGTTCAAAGCGAATTTCTCCGCCGGTGATTCCTCTTGCTGGGGGTAGAGATTTGGGATGTTCGGGATCGCGAATTTCGATTGGTTCGTTCAGGATATCGGTAATGCGTTCAACAGCGGTGAAACCGGCTTGAATTGAGGTGAATTTCTCAGCTAATTGGCGCAAGGGATCGAAAAGACGTTGGGCATATAGAATAAAGGTGGATAAAATGCCAAAACTGAAGTTGTTTTGCATGACGAACCAGCCGCCTAATGCCAGGACGCCTGCGATCGCAATCAGCGAAATCCACTCCAGCGTAGCAGAAACAGCCGAGTCGTAAAAGATGGTTTTGTCTACCTCGCCGATGTAGCGCTTGTTGATAGTACGAAATAACTCTGAATTAAACTGTTCCCGGCGGAACAACTGCACTACATTAATCCCGATGATGTTTTCTTGCAGAGTGGCGTTAAGGGCGGAAAGTTCCTCCCTAGCTTTGTAATTTGCTTTGCGGTACTGTTGCTGGAAATAAACGATCGCAGCGGTTACTGGCACTAACATTAGCACTAGCATCAAAGCTAATTGCCATTGCAGGAAAAACATGGTAGTTGCAATCGCCAAAATCGAAAACAAATCGCTGACAATGCCGATCGCACCAGTAGAAAAAACATCCCCCAACGCTTCTACATCGCTGGTAAGACGAGTAATCAATTTTCCTACAGGAGTGCGATCGAAAAATCGCACGGCTAAGGAAGTAACGCGATCGAACAAATCCTTGCGAATAGCAGCGGTGATCTGCTGACCCACCTTTTGTACCGCGTATGATTGGGTGCTAACAAGTACCATCCGTACAGCTACAGTTAGCAACAATAAAACGACCAGAATATTAAACGCCTCTGAAAACGGGCGACTTTGCAGAAAAGCAAAAGTTGTCTTCTCTTGGCGGATTAATGAGATAGCCTGCCCGATTAAAATAGGTTGAATAGCGCCAGAAACCGCTACCGGCACCAATAATGCGAGCGCCAGCACCAGCAGACGCCTGCTTTGGCGGGCATAAGGCACTAGGCGCAGGAATAATCGCCAATCGCTTTCGCTTTTGCGCGATCGTTTACTTTCCATAGTCTCTATCACAGGCGACGAACTTGTCATGAATGATATGTCTCTACTTTTTTTCTTGCTTCTACTTCTAATTTCATTATTGGCATATACACAAAACCCTCTCTATCCAGAGGGTTGCACTCAATGTATGTTTCTGCTAGAGCATCAATAAGCTCTTGATGTAGATCTTCTGGTACGCTGGCAAGAAGGGGAAGCCACGTAGTCCGAATCAACCCTTTAAATCCTTCTTTTCCCTCGAAAATCATATTTGTAGTTATTGCTTCTACCCGGTTAGATTTTAAGCCCACACATTCTAACAAATCCTTATATTCATGTGCTTCGTACAGACCAAAAGGCGTACTCATAAATTTCTCGAAGTATTTCCCCCATTTGTCAACTCCAATCATTTTCTCTATAAATCCTCTCGTGCAAGTATCATTTTCTTGCTTGCCAACAAACAAAAGCTGTATTTTACCATCTGGCTTCAGGCTATTTCTAATTCCTTCCAGCACTGGGGTATGGTCAGCGATCCAATGAAGGCAAGTAAAAGAGACGATAGAATCGAATTCATTTTCAAAATGGAGATTTCTGGCATCTTCATGCTGGAATCGGAGATTAGGGAAATCAGTAGCAGGAAACTTGCTGCTTGCAAAGTTGACCATATCTTCAGAACAATCAACCCCCAGAACAGATCCATTGGGTACAAGTGCGGCAAGTTCAGCAGTAATTTTCCCATCTCCGCAGCCAATATCCAGAATCCTTTCATCTCCTTTCAAGCCAAGCTTGGCGATAAATTCTTTTGCCAATCTCAGCTGTTCGGAAGAATTTTTGTGGTAATCTTCTGCATTCCATTTGTAGTACATAATCTTTATTGTCCGCTATGTCAAGTTGGTAGAGTGGGCAGTACAATGCCTAGTTTTACTACTTCCACAAGTTTGACAACAATTCGGGGAAAAATTAGACTGCCGAGAAAGTTTTTTCTCTCAGATGTTCAACCGAACTGTGCAGATTATCCGTATTGAGGCGATAACTCAGGGGATGGGCAATTAGTCGCGCCGTGCTTTCAAACAGAACCTCTATCTCTACCAAGCCATTTTCTTTGAGAGTTTTGCCAGTTGATACCAAGTCTACGATCGCTTCCGACATTCCAGTTATTGGCCCAAGTTCCACCGAACCGTACAGGGGCACAATTTCCACAGGCAAATCCAGGTTACCAAAGTATTCGCGGGCGCAGTGAATAAATTTAGAGGCGACCCTACCGTGAGGAGGCAATTCCAACGCTGATTGGTAAGGACTAGAAGATTTTACTGCCACGGACATCCGACAGCGACCAAATTGGAGGTCAGCCAAATGAGCCACTTTAGGTTGTTTCTCCCGCAGAACATCGTAACCGACAATTCCCAGATGCGCTTGTCCGTATTCGACATAAACTGGGACATCCTGCGCCCTTACTAGCAGTGCTTTTGCCGTACCGCTGGGGTTTTCAATCTGGAGTTGACGCATTCCCGGTTCGAGGAAACCGCTGAAGTCCAGTCCAACTGCTTGCAGCAGACGGATGGTTTCAGTCAAAAGTGCGCCTTTGGGTAATGCAACAGTCAGCATATTGGAGATTTTAGATTTTAGATTTTAGATTTTAGATTGAGAAACTGGTATTTGACGATCTTGTCCTCCTTGTCCCCTAGCCCCTTTTTCTTTTGACTTTTCTAGGGGCTAGGAGTTTCCTCTAGGAGGGGAGATAAGGAAGAATTATCGTTCGGGAGGTTTGGTTCGGGGATAGTTTGGGGACTCTCACTGGGCGTAGGTTGTACGGGGTTCGTCAAAATAACGTCCAGCTTGTAGTCACTATCGGTAGCTCCTGCGATCGAACTTAGTTCAATATAGTAGTCTCCAGCCAAAGGGAGCAAGCCTTCCCATCGCTGCACTTGCTTAGCTTGAAAATCGATCGGTATTCGATTGGGTGCCAACACTGTTATGGAAACATTTCCTCTAACCACAGCAACACTTAATTGCTGACCTTGCTGGGCGGAAATAATGTAGGTAATGGTTTGATTGGTTTTGAGATTTCCCTCTTTGGAGGTTGTTTGTCCCAATACTGGACTGAGGGTTTCGCTTGTGCTAATTGGTTCGGGAGTGGGGGTGGGTGCGATGCTGGGTGTTGGCACAGGTGTGGGAGATACATCGCCTCTAGTTGGCGTTGGCACTGGTGTGGGAGTGCTTGTTACTTGATGCAAGGTTTTTACCGATTTAGTCGGAAACATTAAACCGAACAAGATCAAAAAGCCAAAGATAACTAATAAAGCTATAGCTGTACCGATAAGGGGTAAATTTGATAAGTTATTGGCGATCGCAGAAATTTTGCGCGTGGGAGGACGGGGTGTAGTTCGCCTCACCTGTGATTTTTTGCCCGTTACGACTGACGCCGCAGTTGTTATACCACCCCAAGCTCGCAAAGCTTGGCTAACTTCGATCGCTGACTGATAGCGATTATAAGGTCTGGGAGCCATCATTTTCTTGAGCAGGTTGAAAATGCCCAGGCTGATGGTGGGAGGCAAAAGTTCCCAACGCCAACTCATTGTTGATTGTTCCAATAATTCCTGGGGTTTGCGCCCAGTCATCAACACCACTGCCGTCACCGCTAAAGCGTAGAGGTCGCTGTTTGGGTAAACTTCGCCTGTCTGGAGTTGTTCGGGGGGTGCGTAGCCGAGTTTACCTACGGTAGTTGCTGGGGGAATATTTCCAGTCGTGTCCAACTGCGCGGCTTTTTCTTTGACTGCGCCAAAGTCGATCAGTACGGGCAGGCGATCGCTCTCCCTGAAAATGATATTGTCTGGTGAAATATCGCGATGAATAATCCCCTTCTCGTGGATATGAGCTAAAACAGGCAACATTTGCTGCAAAAACTCCACAATTTCGCTTTCTGACAAGGTACGCCCTTCCTGTTGACGTTCTTGCAGCATTGCCCTATAGCTCTTGCCATAAGCATAATCCTGGACTAAAAACAAGCGTTTGCCCTGCTCAAAAGTGCCTCGGAACTTAGGAATTTGGGGATGGTGGATTTTATAGAGAACCTCCGCTTCCCTTTGGAAAAGTTCCTTTGACTTCTGTAAGGCATAATCGGTCGTCAAGCGTGGGGTATATTCTTTGAGGACGCAAAGTTCGTTAAATCGGGATTGGTCTTCTGCTAAATAAGTACGGCCAAATCCCCCTTGACCCAGAACTTTGGTCAAGCGATAGTGGTTTTGGAGGATAATCCCCAGAGGCAGGGGTGGTTGCATGGCAGGCTCATTCCCTCTCTTATAATGCGAATAAGTCGATCGCTTTTCAAATTTAAACGTATAAGTGCAATAAGTAGGTAGGCCCAAATAAATCATTATTGGTACGTAGTTGCGATGCCGCGCTAAAGCCCAACTACGTACCAAATCCAGAAATTTTACGTTTCGTTACATAGTTTGGTTTTTTATTGCCAACCTACTTACTCTCATAATTCCCTATTAAAGACCTTTAGGAGTCAAGTTCTTGCAATTTCTATGTTCCATGCCTTACTTATGCGAATTCTTCTAGTTGATGATGAAGTTGAGCTAACTGAACCCCTCAAAGCTGTGTTAAGTCGCGAAGGTTACAGCGTAGATGTGGCTTATAATGGAAATTCTGGAAGTCAGTTAGCGGCCCAAGGCGATTATGACTTGCTGATTCTGGATTGGATGCTGCCGCAAATAAGTGGGTTGGAAATTTGCCAACAATTGCGACGTACCGGACTCACGACACCAGTGTTATTTCTTACCGCCAAAGATACTTTGGACGATCGCGTACAGGGATTGGACGCCGGTGCAGATGATTATCTGGTAAAACCTTTTGAATTGCGAGAGTTACTAGCACGAGTTCGGGCCTTGTTGAGGCGATCGCCTACGCTAGAATCCACTTCAAAAACCCAGCGTTTGCGAGTAGGAGATTTAGAGTTAGATTGCGAAAACCAAGTAGCTTATCGTCGGATACGCACAATAGATTTATCGGAAAAAGAGAGTGATTTATTGGCATATTTTATGCGCCACCCCGGTCAATTGTTGACTCACGCCCAACTTCATCAAGAACTTTGGGCAGAAGGCGATCGACCCAGCAGCAATGTATTAGCAGCTCTAATTCGCCTGCTGCGTCGCAAGATTGAGGCTGTTGGTGAAACTCAGTTGATTCACACCGTCTACGGTAAAGGCTATCGTTTTGAAGAGATTGGTCAATGTAGAGACAGTTCGGGATACTAAGGTTGGCGCAAATAAATTATTATTGGTACGTAGTTGCGCTGCCGCGCGGCATCGCAACTACGTACCAAATTCAGAAATTTTACGTTTCGTTATTAATATTTTTGTTAAAATGCGTAACAATAGATTATCATAAGTTAAGAATAAAGGATGTTCACTTGTGCCGAAAAAAATTCGATAACTAAAAAAAATACTATTAAAAGCTGGTTTTACTTATAGATCTGGCAAAGGCAGTCATACGGTTTGGAGTCATCCAGGTTTATCCTATAGTTTGGTTTTATCTGGAAAAGAGGGCGCAGATGCCGATCGCTACCAAGAACGTGATGTTAGAAACGCGCTTAGAGAGTTAGACAATTTAGATCTGGAGGAACAGTAACAATGAATTATCAATACAGTATCCTAATTCAGTGGTCAGATGAAGATCGAAAATATGTCGTTAGCCTACCTGAGTTTGGCCCCTACGCTCATACTCATGGAAACACCTATGCCGAAGCATTAAAGAATGGAGAAGAAGTGTTAGAACTTTTAATTGAAGAGTACGAATCACTAGGACGAACCTTACCAAAACCAATAACTGCTGGTTCTTTAGCAATCGGTTAGTAAAAAAGGGGTTACGCCAGCTGATTTGGTATGATATAGATGGCGGTACAGTCTATAATATGTTGAGTATTCAGGAAGGAGAACGTTAATGGAAATTCAGGAGCTTAAAGCTTTAATTAAAGAAAGTGTGCGGGAAGTTTTGCGGGAAGAAAGACTGTTACTCTGTCAGGCTTTGATACCATATTTGAGTGAGGAAGAACAAGAGGAACTAGATGTAATGTTTGGTTCACCATCAGACTATGAAGATGAAGAATCAGTTGATATGACGGATTGGGTGAAACATGGCCATAAAATTCCGTAAGGACGCGATCGAGTTTTTAGAAAAGGCAAATATTGAAGATGCTTCTAGAATTGGGGAAAAACTCCATCAAATCCTGATTTTTGTTGAGGAACAGGGGGTTATTCCCTTTACGAAACTTGACATTAAAAAGATGAGGGGAAATTGGGAAGTATTTTATAGACTGCGTATTGGTAAAATTAGAATCGTTTTTATAGTTGATATTGATTCTGCGGAAATTGAAATTTACACAATTGGGGCAAGAGGAGATGTCTATAAATAATGTTTTTTGTAGTAATCTGGGATTTGCAGGTAAATTTACCAAAAATCCCGATCGTTCTGGCCTTATGTTGAAACAAGTTGGTGATGAGCTAAAGCTCAAGCCAAATTCTATTGCAGTTTAAAATTAAGTACAGCAACCGCCAGGGCGGTTAAGACATTCTTAATTCCACCAAACCCTTGATATAGACCCTTCTTACCCTAGCCCCTAGCCCCTAGCTATACATGGATACCAATTTTACTCCTTCCCCCGAACAGATCGCTCAAACTAAGCAGAAGATTGATGCGTATATCCAAAGCATTGATGCTAATGCAGACCATCGAGCTGGGGCTTATCCTTACTACCAGTTCCACCAAGCGGGAGAACCAATTCGCGGTACGGTGCTGATATTCCACGGCTTCAGTAACAAGCCTCACCAGATGTCGCGGTTGGCAGATTACTTGTTCCGCAATGGGTTTAATGTCTATCAAGCAAATGTCGCCGGTCACGCTTTTATACCGGCGGACAAATACTGGCCGCAAGTCGATCTCAAGCCAGAAATTGCTAATCCGCTGCGGGAAAAGGTGCAGAATGACCCGGTGTTGCAGAACTTTTTTGCCAATTTGGCGGCAGATCCGGGCACATTTCGTCGTCCCGGTTATCGCCAACAGATTGCTTTGGTGTCTCGGTTGGTGACAATCGAGCCTCGGTTATTAGATATTATGAAGGCGATCGAGCTTGACAATGACCCGGACTTTGAGGAGTATTTTATCTCTTCTGACATGAATTATCTCAAAGATGCACGCGATCGCCTTGCAGAATTGGACGCTATGCCGGGGCCTATTTATACGATCGGGTTGTCGGTGGGTGGGTCTGTGGCGCTTGGTTTGGCCGCAGACAAACCAGAACGGATCAAACGGGTGGTAGCTTATGCACCGCTGCTAAAGATTTATGGGGTGGAACGGCGGCAGTATGTCATGCTGGCTGGGCCACTGGATATTAGCGAATCAGGCTGGGACCCTGCATTGCGTTTCCCTGTGGGCTGTTTCACTGGGGCCGATCGCTTTGGCAGCTTTGTACGCAGCCCCAATAACATAGCTACTTTACGCGATATTCCTACGTTTCTCGTGCTGACACAAAACGAGGATGCCGCCGATCTTGATACTAACCAAGAATTTTTTGAGAATATTGGAGGCGATCGCAAGGGACACCGCTGCTATGTTTATTCTTCGGGCGATATGGTGCCGCACCCGATGGTAGATCCTACTGAGGTCAGTCAGCAAATGAGCAATCGTTTTTGGCAGAGTCTCTATCAAGAGACTTTTCATTTCTTGACTGCTGGTGAGATCGATTCTGGCAATATGAGTAAGGTCGATCAAGATCCAAATTTACCCCAAGTTCCACCACTTGAGAGTAAGTAAACTCTCGATAATTTTATTATCTTTGTAGGCGATCGTACTTCCCGATTAAAACAAAATTCAAAGTCAATGGCAACGCTATCAGCCCGACAGGGAATCAATTCCCTGTCTCATAGCGAAAGTCGGTTTAAACCGACTGAAAAACCCCAGAAACCCGGTTTCTTTCCACCCAGTCCACTGAAGTGGACTTTCGCTATTAGCCTGCGATTTGAATCGCAGGCGGGCTGTCGGGTTGGCGGACTATTTGGAAACAAGCACAATTGGAGAATGAATAATGCGTTACGTTGTGGTAATTGAAA
Organism: Argonema galeatum A003/A1; assembly: GCF_023333595.1. Lineage (GTDB taxonomy): Bacteria > Cyanobacteriota > Cyanobacteriia > Cyanobacteriales > Aerosakkonemataceae > Argonema > Argonema galeatum. The sequence goes on along the minus strand of NZ_JAIQZM010000011.1, from coordinate 16,960 downwards.
AAGCAGAAGTAAATTATTCCGCTTACGTTCCCGATTTACCTGGTTGCGTAAGCGTTGGGGATACTATAGGAGAAGTGAAACAAAATATTCAAGAAGCGATCGAATTTCATTTAGAAGCAATGCAAGAAGATGGTTTACCTATTCCACAACCAACCACTGAATGCGAATATGTGGAAGTGGTAGCAGTTGTGGGTAATTAAGAATTTTGGATATGTTTGGAAAACTGCGATCGCATTTTGATCGCGGTTTACATCATTCAGGTAGCAAAAATCACTGATGTTTATTAAAAAAATAACAATAATTCAAGGAGCATAAACAATGAGTAACTCTGATACTAAATGGTCTGCTGATGGTAAAACTATTCCTGATATAGAACCCCATACTAAGACCAAACATTTATTAACACAACAATATGTTACTAATTTAATTGATACTCTTTACGGAAAAGGGTTTCCTCGTGGAATTGATACGTTTACATTTGTGGATGGTTTTTGTGGAGGAGGTATTTACAACGATCAAGAATCAGAGAATACTTGGTATGGTTCACCTATTCGCTTAATTAATGCTGTTCGAGAAGGTTGTTTGAAATCTAAAAGACATTATCCTTTAAAGGTGAAATTTATTTTTATAGACACAAACAAACAGCATTTAGAATGCCTAAAAAATGTGGCTATGTCCCAAGCAGGATTAGGACAATTATCCGATGAAGAACCACATACTTTTAAAACTGAATTTAGTGAACTAATAGAGCAATGTGAATTTATCAATGATGAATTTGAGAATCAGGTTAATTATTGCATTTTTCAAGCTGAACAAAGAAAGGGTCATTCTTTATTTTTTCTTGACCCTTATGGATATCTTCATGTTTCTATGGAAAGCTTTAGAAAAATAAATAGCTTGAATAAATCTGAAATAATATACACACTTATGGCAAGAGATATTCAAAGATTTGTAATTGATAAAGATCGTAAAGAAAGAGAGAGTTTTTATAAAAAATTTGAAGCTGAAGAGTATTTTAAAGATTTAGAAAATTTACAAAATTTTGGTAGAGAGGCAAAATTTAGAGATGAATTAATGAGATTATTTAGAGAGAAAGGAAATGCAAAAAAAGTGTTTACGTTTGCCATGATCCCTACTGAAGACAGAAGAGTTTTATATTATTTAATTCATATTTGTAGTCACTTAAGAGCTTTAGAAGTAATGAAAGATAGTAGTTGGTTATATAACAACATCAATTATCAATATCATTATGAAATTTATGGTTATGGATTTAGAACAGCATCTTATTATGACCAACATCAGCTTAATTTGCAGTTAGATATTAACCAAGATAGTAAAACAGCTTGTATTCAAAGACTTAGTAATGATTTAGATCCTATCGTCCTTGAAAATAATTATGAAGGCATTACCATTATCGATCTTTGTAATAAAACAATGGAATTAAATCCTGCGACTAGAGAACATTATTTTGAATATCTCAGGCTTTTAAGAGATGAGAAACAAATAAAGATTTTGAGAAAAAACAAGAAAACAAATTTATATAAAGAGACTCAAAGTAATGATTTTGACAATTGTGATATAATAAAAAGTACACATATGAAACAGTTATCTTTCTTTGAACGATTTTTATATTAAAAGTCTAACCTCAAAAATTAATTTCAACTAGGATGAAAATTATGATTACTGGAACAGAAAAGATAGTCAATCCACTCCAAAAGAGTGCTTTAAATAAAAAAGGTTTATGTGACTATGTTGTTAACATAGCATCCGGTTGTCTTCATGGATGTACCTTTTGCTATGTTCCCTCAACTCCAAGTATTAGAACACAACAAAAAAAATTACATCAAAAAGGAGTAGATAATCCTCAATTAGATTGGGGGAAATATCTTTTTGTTCGAGAGGGAATTCCTGAAAAATTAGACCAAATTTTGGCCAGAAAAAGAAAATGGGAAAATACACCTTCAGGTAAAGGAGTTGTTTTGCTTTGTTCGGGAACCGATCCTTATCAAAATAAACAGGTAGCAGAGATTACTCGTCAAACCATTAAAGTTTTAATTAAACATAATAAAAGAATTAGAATTTTAACTCGTGGTTTATTGTGGCAAAATGATTTAGATATTCTCGTCAATCCTAATATTACATTAGGAATGAGTATTCCTTGCATAAATGATGAATTACTCAAGAAAATTGAACCACAAGCACCTTTATCTTCCGATAGATATAAAGCCTTAGAAAAGGCATCTAAAAGCAATTGTCGTTTATATGTAGCAATGGCTCCCACTCCACCTATGATGACTTTAGATGACTTTAGATTTAATTTAGATAAATTTATGCAAATTAATCCAGAATTAATATTTTGGGAGCCAATTAATGCCAGAGGATCAAATGGTCAAAGAATGTTAGCAGCAGGTTTAGATTTTGCCAAGTCAATTATGACTAAAAAATCTTGGGCTGAAACTTTTATGAGACAATGGGAATTTATTGAAACAGCAGCAACAGAACTAGAATGTTTAGAAAAAATACATATTTGGCCAGATCCATCATTAAAAGGTTTTGTCAATGAAGAAAAAATTAATCATTGGCTATATAAACAAACTATAGAAAAATGGAATTAGCCCTACTGGAATTGGCTTTAGCCCAACTACTAGAGCCAGAAAGCGGGTTTGAAAGAATCTCTTTTCGTATGACCGAAATATTTATGATGCCGTGTGCCTACAAAAAATTTTCACTATGAACATTAGCCTTTTTTTTCTGCAATTAGCAGACTGTTAATTTGCTTTTGCAGTTTTTCTCGGAATGCTTGTGCGCGTTGATAAGCAGTTGAACGATTATTATGTAATGCTGCTTTTTGTTGTTGTGAGTTTTCTGAACTGGGTAGATCCAGAGGTTGAATGTAATAACGCAGGCGTGTTTTCATTGCCCAAACGCCCATTGATGGAAAGAGGATAAAAATAATTATCAAAACTGATAATGGCAAGAAAGGCAAGCTGAAAGTTTTAGCCAATTTTTGCAGATTGAAAGCCCAAGGATGCAAGTATTCATTGCCCAAACAAACGACTGGGAGAATGGGAATTTGATAGCGATCGCTCAAACTAATAAAACTAGGATGAAAGGTTTGAAGCTGGAAACGTTCAAACCAACCTTTGCCAGGGCCGCGTACACCTTCAGGAGCGTATAATAAAATAGTTTTGTGGGCAACAAGCCGCTTCAAATTCATCAACTTCGGCTCGCACGCCACCCAAAACCTGAGACCATCCCGGAGGTAGCCACCAAATAACCCAAGGATGTTCAAATAAGGAAATACCTGCAAGCGGTTGCACTATCCAGCCGCGTGTATTTCCCAATAAATAAGCTAATACCAAAAAGTCCCAGGGAAAACACATTCCCGCATGGTTTATGGCGACAATTAATGGCCCGGTTTCGGGTAAATTTTCTAGTTGTTGCAATTCACTGCGAAAGTAATATTTGGCGATCGGAGCGATAATTTCATCGCGGAAAGCTTGTTGATAATTTGGATCGAATTGACTGGTTTCGCGGCGGGGCGAACGACAGCCGAGACGTAACCAGCGGATTAGCAACGCGAGATAAAATCCACCGGGAATCAAAAATAAGCCATATTCCAACCAATTCCAACCATCGGGATCTGGGTGATAGTGGTGCCAATGGCGATTGAACAAAATCAACCAGCCTGGTGGATACCAGAGGCAAAACCAATCGCACCAGGTAAATCGATATGGGGCAAGGGGCATAGGGGCAGAGGGACAGAGGGGCAGAGGAGCAGAGGGGCAGAGGGGTAGAGGGGCAGAGGAGTAGAGGGGCAGAGGGGCAGAGGGGCAGAGGGGCAGAGGAGAAAAGAAATAAAAATGTTTTTATATGAACAAAAGCATAACAACTCCGAAAGAGCCTTACTTTTGACTTTTGACTTTTGACTTTTCTTGCCCTTAGCCCTTAGCTATATGTCCCATCAGCGTTGCAACTACTGTAGCTAATTTAGCTGGTTCTACTGGCTTGGATACGTGCATTTGGAAACCGGCTTGAATTGCCTTCCAACGATCTTCATCTCTAGCGAAGGCTGTGAGAGCGATCGCACGAATTTTTCCGCCTTTTTCGGTCTCCATTTGCCGCACTTTGCGGAGCAACGCATAGCCATCTTCTTCTGGCATTCCGATATCGCTCACCAACACATCTGGCTTCAGTCGTTCTATTGCGTCCATTGCCTCACTTGCTGAATTCACCACCCTCACTTGGGCTCCATATTGTGTCAGCACTGTAGCAATTAAATCGCAGGTATCGACATCATCATCAACAACAAGTACTCGCAAACCATCGATCGCCCAAATGTTGTTAAATTTTTCGGTATTTCTAACTAACAAAGGCACTGACAGGGAATCTCTAGCAGCTGTTATTGGCAACTTCACAGTAAACGTAGATCCCTTGCCTTCTCCCTCACTGAAAGCCTGAATTGTTCCGCCATGCAGTTCCACCAAGCGACGCACGATCGTTAGTCCCAATCCAAGTCCGCCTTCCACTCTTGTAATTGAACTATCCTCTTGGCGGAAGCCCTCAAAAACGTGGGGCAGAAAATCAGCGCCGATACCTTTGCCGTTGTCTCTCACCTGGATTTGGGCATAGTAAATTTCAGATTTCAGATTTAAGATTTCAGATTGAAGTTTTTCTTCTTCAATTTGCAATTTCTGTAGTCGAACTTCAACAAATCCTCCTTCAGGTGTGAACTTGACTGCATTGGAAAGTAGATTTCCCACAATTTGCTGCAAGCGATCGGGATCGCCCGTAACTTCGCCAACCATTGGATCGAGTGCGGATTCCAGTTGAATGGCTTTGGCTTCTGCGGCTGGCTTAATAGTTTCGATCGCCTGCTCAATAATTCTTACCAGATTGACTGGTTGGATACTCAGGCGAATCTTGCCCCGAATGATGCGCGAAACATCCAAAATATCGTTGATGAGGATCACCTGTTGCTTGGCATTGCGCTCGATCGTCTCCAGTGCCTTTTTTGTGAGCGCTTCGTTCAAATTCCGGGTGCGAAGCATTTGCGCCCAACCCAAGATTGAGTTAAGCGGCGTGCGAAGCTCGTGGGAAACAATTGCTAGAAATTCGTCTTTGAGTCGGTTCGCTGCTTCGGCTTGTTGGCGTGCCTTCTGCTCTGCTTCGTACAGGTTAGCGCGATCGATCGCTACAGCAAAGCGTTCGGCAACCAGTTGTAGCAGATATAAATCCTCGCGACTGAATTGGCGGCTTTGGAGGGTGCCAACGTAGACAACGCCCAGCACTCTGTCTTCAATTAGCAGGGGGGCCCCCACGAGCGACTGAATCTTTTTCTCGCGTAAAAACGGACTGTACACTTGGGTATAAGCATCCTGTTCGATGAACATCGGCTGACGCTGTGCGGCAATGCGTCCGGCGAATCCTTGACCGATGGGAATGCGGACTTGCATTCGCGCTTCCTCCTCCAGTCCTTTGGCTGCCTTGACGACAAGACTGTGGCTTTGAGTATCCATCAGCAGGACTGCCGCCGTATCCGCCTGTAGAATTTCACCGATGCGACCCAACAACCCGTGCAGCAGTTCATCAAGGGATAGTGGAGCGATCGCAGCATCAGTAACGGCTTGCAAGCGTTCAACCCTCAAGGCTGCGGCTTCAGCCAAGGTGCGTGCGGCTCGCTCGCGGGCTAGTAGCTTTGTCCGTTCCACTTCTGCCCGTTTGCGATCGCTAATATCGATCGCAAAACCAAGACAATCTTCCTTATCCGTCGCCAAACGGGTGATACCTACTAGAACGGGAATACGGCTACTGTCAGAGCGAATAAATTCTTTCTCGAAGGGAGTACACACGCCAGATATCCTCAGTTGTTGAATCGCTTGCTCGTCCAACGCTAGATATTCTGGCGGTGTCATGTCTTGCCAAAGCACTTTTCCTTCTAGCAGTTCTTCCCTTGTATAACCCACCATTTCCACAAAGGCGTCATTCACCTCGCTGATGTTACCGCTAAAATTGGTGACTGCAACCCCGATCGCATTCGAGTCAATCCAGCGTCTGTACCGAGCTTCGGTTTCCCGCAGAGCTTCCTCTGCTTGTTGGCGTTGAATTGCTTCGGCAAGAATGTTGGCAGCAGCTTGGAAGAAGTTAATATCATCTTTGGTGAACTTCCTGAGTCGGGTCGCGTGTGCGCCCAGAACGCCCCAAGGTCGATTGTGCCCAGCGATGATGAGGCTCAAACCGCTAACTACGCCGTGGTTGTGCAGCAGCGGGGGGCCACTGAACCGTGTTTCGGTGCGGAGGTCTTCCACAATCACCGGCTCATTAGAAAGTAGGGTGTAGCCTGCTTGGGAATCCATTCCTGTGCCTACTGTGGCATGACCTACAAGTCCTTCTTGCCAACCCACTCCCGCCCGCAGAAATACAGCTTTACCATCGGGAAGCAGTTCTAAAACTTTGCAATATTCGACTTCTAGGGTTTTGGCAATTAGGGTAACGGCTTCGTCCATGAGCGTGTCGATGTTGGTACTAGCCAGCGCCCTTTGACCCAGGTGAGCGATCGCTTCCTGCTGCCTGTTCCGCACTCTTAAGTTTTCCTCTGTCTGCTTGCGATCGGTAATGTCGGTTCTTATAGCTAAATATTGAAAGGGTTTTCCACTCTCATCCAAAAAAGGAACAATTACCGTATCTACCCAGTAATAAGTTCCATCCTTGGCTCTATTTTTGATTTCTCCTTTCCAAACTTGGCCGCTCGAAATTGTTGCCCAAAGGTTAAGAAAGAATTCTTTGGGATGCTCGCCGGAATTGAGAATCCGATGGTCTTGCCCAATCAGCTCTTCTCTAGCATATTTGGATATCTCGCAAAATTTATCGTTTACATAGTTGATTATGCCTTTGCGATCGGTTCTGGCAACTATCGAAGATTTATCCAAGGCAAAATTGATATCTGAGAGCTGTTTGAGCGAGCTTTGCAGTTCTGACTCTGTTCGTTTGCGATCGGTAATCTCGCGAGTTAGTTTCGAGAAGCCTTGGAGATTTCCTGCCTCGTCTCGTAAGGCCGTAATTAATACATCCGCCCACAATAGCGAGCCGTCTTTACGCACGCGCCAGCCTTCTTCTTCAAACCGACCTTCGCGTGCTGCCACTTGCAATACCCGTGCTGGCTTACCCTGTGCGATGTCTTCGGCTGTATAAAAGCGGGAAAAATGCTGACCGAGAATTTCGCTAGCTTGATAACCCTTAATGCGTTCTGTGCCTTCGTTCCAGCTAACTACATACCCATTAGGATCGAGCATGAAAATTGCGTAGTCTTTCACACCTTCCACCACCAAACGGAAGCTCTCCTGACTGCGAAGCAGCTTATTTTCAGCGTTCTGGCGGGCAGCATTGAGGGAACTAATCAGCAGCGCTACTATTACAAACGCACTCAGCAGGGGAATGTTGTCCAAAAAGGCCAATGACAGCGAATGGCCCTGTCCTAGAAAACAGTAACCTAGAGACAAGGCGGACAAGACGGTGGCTACTAAACCTGACTTAAAGCCGCCATACCAAGAGCTAAACATCACCGCCGCAAAAAACAGGGGTGTGGGGGTACGCTGTAGCGGTGTTAGTACCAGTGTAAGCAATAGCGCGATCGCCACTGTCAATACAGCAACGGCGTAACGCCCCACCGGGGAACGCTGCAATTTTATCCGATTACCGCCAGAGGAAGAAAGTGCAAGATACACCTTTCTCATTAAGCGTTTGATTGTGGATGTACCTGACGACATGATTTGGTTAACTGAGCGTTTACCGCAGGCCGTACTGGAGTTCAAGGCTTTTAAGAAAAACTAAAAAGCCTTACTCCTCCATTGTTAACCATATATCTGCGATCGCGTATTTGTGTGTAAAAATACAAAATTTTTAATACCGCCGTCAAAAAAATGCCGATTAGCTCAAAAGCTGAATCGAGGCAGATATCTGCCGAGCCGGATGTAGAGCAGATAATTGTTATTGTTAAGAAGAAAACATTTCTATACGTAAGTGAATTCGGGGGTTGAGCTTAGCTTCCACAGGTTTCCCTCCCAGCAAGTGGGTTTCAACTATTGTAGGCACATCGCTGGGTTCGATCCGACAATACCAAGTCTCGTCTGGGACAATCCGCACAGTGGGGCCTGAACTGCACTGACCCATGCAAGGGCTGCTTTCCACTGTTACACCAGAAACTTTAGCCGCCTGAAAAGCTTCTAGCACCTCGGCTGAGCCGTTTTTCAGGCAAGAACGGTTTTGACAAATCAATACGCAACGAGGTTCTGGCATGAGGCACACAATCCAAAATAGCAAATATAGCTAGGGGCTAGGGGCAACAAAAGTCAAAAGTCAAAAGTCAAAAGTAAAGAAGGGCGAGCGTTGAGGGAAGAGGGAAAAGGTTACTCCGTAAGGGATTTGGATAAGAAGTAAGAGTTGGAGTTGCCCTAACCGACGAAAGTCGGTTGCTATAAAACACCCTGTTTTTATTTTGAACTATACGATCGCTTTTTTGCCAACAATTATGCTGAAATTGGATATTTTTGCATAAAAATTTCAGATTGCTAATTTTTTTTCTATTTGCAATCTTAGATCTAAAATTTGAAATTACTTCAAATCCGTCTGCGTCGGAATTGTTAGTTTTTCCCCTCTGCCCCTCTGCCCCTCTGCCCCTCTGCGGCCATAATAATTCAGACACAACCGGAAACGATATTACTTGTAGTTTGGTTCTACTATAGATCCCAGGAACAGGATCGCGCCTGTGCGATCGTCCCTAATAGCGCAGAAAAAGGGCCGATCGACAATCATCGCCCCTCCTCCTCTAGTACCTCCTATAGCCGTGACTGCTGCTGCTTCCGTACCTTCTTCGTTGACTTCCACAAAAGTTTTGTGTTTAATAAAGCTAATCCAGAGGGGTAGAGGGCTCATCGCTGAAAAATCAGCCCCTCTACTAAAAGCTACCTCCATTCCCAATGCTTTCAAAGGATTTTCAAGGTCAATTTCATACTCTAATTTAAAGCGGGGCAAACCGATATAAACTATCGGCGGTTCATCATAATTATGCGCTTTCCCGTTCAACTCGGTCATCCATTTTTCCCAGTTTTCAGCATTCAAGCTTTCATAAAATGTTTTAATCCTAACTCCTTTATTTGGTAAAAAAATGTACATACTAAATCTTTTTTCCCCATAGGGCAGGCTAATTGCCTGAAACATATCATTTTCGTAATATTTAGCGCCGTGAATTTGCTGGAACATGAGCGGGTGAAGTTTTTGAGTGCCGTTCAGTAATGTGAATGGGCGTTCTTGGGTTGCGTGTTTGGGAAATGGATATGTCCAGGTGCCTAGAAAGTGGATAGCGTTGAGCAGAACGAAAACGCTATCTGGTTCAATGCGATCGATAATTTTGTCTATTTTTCCGTTGGTACTCTGCTTAACCCAAGCGTTTATAATAGATACAACAGTAGGATCGCCAAAGTTTATATTTTGGACTTCCGAACCGTAGAATTCATGAATTTTCTGAATAAATTCTGGCTTTAATGGTTCACCATCTTTAGCCCAAAGGGAGTTGGCAATTGATAGCTGAACTTTGGGGTCTGGATTTGCCAAACTTGCTTTCAGTGCTGCATTAGCTTGATTGACTTCCTGGAGACTTATTCCTTGTAATTCTAAAGTTTGGGCGATCGCTTGTTGTGTTTGGCCGCTAGCTCCGTTATAAGTCATAGAAAGTGCGATCGCAATGCTAGCAGGAGAAATAAAAATATTTTCGTTACCCTGCTGCTTGAGAATTTCCGAAAACAGCTTGAAGCTAAACCTCGTGTTAGCTTCAATCAGCTTAGGATTAACATCATTTGGGGACTCTTGACTGGAGATTGAGGACTGGGAAAAGGGGGAGGTAAAGGGTTTGTCTTGCCCCTCTGCCTCTCTGCCCCCCTGCCCCTTCACACGCAAGATACCCGATTCGCCTAGTACAAGCAGGCATATAGATGTTGCCAGAATTAGCGTATGTCGGATGTTCACTCTTGATGAGCGACTAGCGCCTCTTAACTAATAGTGAATATTTGCCTGTTTGAATCGGTGCAAGGCTTCTGCAAGGCGATCGCATTCTGCAATCAAACTTATCCGCACATACCCCTCACCGGCAACCCCAAAAGCATTTCCTGGCGTAACTACAACCCCAGTCTGCTGCAATACGGAAAGAGCAAAATCTGTCGAACCAGCACCCGGAGGACAAGGCACCCACAGATACATAGTAGCCTTAGTTTTAGGGATATTCCAACCCAGCCCAGCCAATCCATCAATCAGAAAATCCCGGCGACGGCTGTAGCGTTCCTGCACCTCCTGTAAGTATACATCCGGCAGTTGGAGTGCTGTTTCTGCTGCTGATTGTAATGCGGCAAAGATACCGTAGTCTAAATTGGTTTTTAATGTTCGCAATCCTTGAATAATGTGGCGATTGCCAACGACAAAACCCACCCGCCAACCAGCCATATTATAGGTTTTGGACATGGTGTGGAATTCTACACCAATTTCCTTTGCGCCAGGAATTTCTAACAAACTGGTAGGCTTATAGCCATCAAAAGCTAATTCTGCATAACACAAGTCGTGAACCAACAAGATTTCGTACTTACGGGCAAAGGCAACAATTTCTTCAAAAAGTTCGCGGGGAGCAGTTGCACCAGTGGGGTTGCTGGGATAATTGAAGTAGAGAATTTTTGCTTGTTTGGCGACATCATCGGGAATGGCGCTTACGTCAATCAACCAATCATTTTCTGGTTTCAAAATTAAGCTATGAATCTTACCACCCGCAATTAAGGGGCCGCGAAAATGGGCTGGGTAAGCTGGACTGGGTACTAAAACTAAATCCCCAGGATTAATATAAGCGATCGCCAAATGAGTTAAACCTTCTTTGGAACCCAAAAGAGGCAGAACTTCGCTATCCGGTTCCAAATCGACACCGTAGCGGCGATGATACCACTTGGTGATCGTGCTGCGAAAACTAGCGGTGCCTTCAAAAGGCGGATAGCCGTGATTGGCGGGATTTTGCAGAGCTGCGATCGCAGATTCTACCACCGGCTGAGGTGTCGGCCCGTCGGGATTCCCCATTCCCAAGTCTATCAGGTCGAGTCCCTGTTCGCGGGCGCGGGCTTTCAGCTCGTCCAAGCGGGCAAATACATAAGGCGGCAATGCTTGCAGTCGATCGGCAGGAGTAATCCAAGATAAAGTCATTTGTCAGATGCTAATTGTTAATGTTAATTGGACATCTCCAGAAATTAAAGGTGCTAAACCTTGAACCCTTGTAGAGACGTTGTATGCAACTTGTAGAGACGTTGCATGCAACGTCTCTACATTCTTTTTTGGAGAGGTCTATTGGGTAATTGGTAATTGGCGATCGTTCATTGTTCATTGTTCAGCCACTCCCCAGTCCCCAGTCCCCAGTCCCCAGTCCCCATTACCAATGACCCAGCTGTGGTGGAAACCATTCCTGCCATTAGCTGGTCAATCCCAACCTTAAACGGTAGTCGATGGAGATCGGAATTGGCAGCACAGGCAATTTCGGCAGCTTGGCGCAATTGAGAAAGCGTAATGTTCCCCAAACCCAGATCTTCTAAGTTTTGCGGTAGTCCAATTTCAGCATAAAATTTCAGCAGTTGCTGCCGTGCGGTAGCTGCTAACTGATTGTTTTGTAGCATTTCCTCTAAACGCAGCTGCACTAGAATGCCATAGGCTACTTTTTCACCGTGCAGCGAACTGTGACTTGCCGGTATGTGGGTCAAACCATTATGAACGGCGTGGGCGGCGACTGTTCGACACTGAGATCCTCCCAGTCCGCCGATGACGCCTGCCAACATTACAGTGGCATCCACTACTGATTGCCATTCTTCGCCTCCCGGTTCTTTAAGGGCTGTTGCTGATTTTTGGAAGAGAATATCCCGCAAAACTCTAGCTTGTTGGACGGCGGCAATAATTAAGGCTGACTGGGAATTGCCGCTGCTGACAGATGCTTCGTACCATTTAGCCAAGGCGTCTCCAATGCCTGCCACTAGCGTTCTTTGGGGAGCTGTTTGAATTAAGCTGTAATCCAGCACTAGCAAATCGGGACAGCGATCGAGCGGGACATCGTAGAGAAATGCTCCCTGTTCGGAATAGACATTGGAAAGGGCTGTCCAAGCGGCGCAGGTTGCCGCTGAGGTGGGTACGGTGACGACGGGCAATCGGGACTGGTGAGCCAGTAATTTGGCGGTATCTAAGGCTTTGCCGCCGCCAATACCGATAATTAAATCGGCTTGATGAGCGTGTACTTGCGATCGCAGCAATGCGAGGCTAGCTTCCGTACAATCTGGACTGTAGGAGGCAAAAGCAGGGATTAGCTGTTGCTGTTCGAGAACAAGTTGCAATTGGGGCTGATATGCGGCCAGGGTTCGATCGCCCCCGACAACCAAGGGACGGCGACCCAAACGAGCAATTGCTTCGCCGCTAAGTGCTTGGTTGCCCCGGATCGCTTGGGCTGGGGCAACGGCAAGGGAGATTGTCGCAGTAGCAGTTGGAGTAAACACTTAAGACTAAGGATTGGGATAAAGCGAAATCGTGTTATCTAAATAACATTATTACCTCAGACTGGGGTACCAGTTTAAAGCGAGACAGTCGAACCCCACCCCCAACCCCTCCCCGTCAACGGGGAGGGGAGTATTTCTCCCCCCTCTCCTCTGGAGGAGAGGGGGGTTGGGGGGGTGAGGTTTCTCTTGATGCAAGGTTGGTAGCCTCAGACTGTTCCACTATGTTTATTCCTCTAGCGAAATTGGGTATACCCAGTCTTGGTAATTAGGGTCTCTGTTTTCGGTAATGGCGATGAGTTTTTGTCTCAATTTTTCTGTTACTGGCCTGTTTTCCGGCAATTGGTAATTTTCAATCCTTTTTACTGGGGTTATCTTAGCAGCAGTCCCGCTTAGGAAAACTTCGTCAGCAATAAATAGCTCGGATTTATCAACTGGTCTTTCTATAGTTTTAATCCCCAAGTCTTTGGCCAGCGTCATCACGCTATCTCTTGTGATTCCTTCCAGAATATCTTGGTCAAATCCCGGCGTAATTATTTCCCCATTTCTCACCACAAATATATTCATTCCAGAGGCTTCGCATACTTTTCCTTGCGAGTTCATTAAAATGGCTTCATCAAAACCGGACTCTACAGCTTCCGTTTTAGCTAAAGAAGAAGTAATATATGCGGCGCTAATCTTACCTCTTAATGGAAAGCTGCGATCTTCTTGTCGATACCAAGAGCTAATTCTACAGTTAACTCCTTCTGGAGACGAATATTCTCCTAAGTCTAATCCATATACAAAGAAATCTTTTTCTATGTTATGGAGTCTAGGCGCAATTCCTAAGCCTGCTGTATAAACAAAAGGTCTGATATAAAAAGATGTTTCTGGTCGATTCTTTTTGACGAAATCTATTATTATTTGTTGAATCTTGTCTGCTGGTATATCGTAGTGGAGAAACCTAGCGCTACTACTTAACCTTTGACAGTGACGGTCTAACCTAAACAGCAAAATGCGATCGCTATTTTCAGGATCTGGTATACCCCGCAATCCTCCTAATGCGCCTGTTCCATAATGTAAGGCATGAGTAGCTATGGAAATTTTGGCGTCGGCAAAAGGTACAAATTGATTTTCAAAGTAAGCAATTGGTAAGAAGTTATTCATGGTAGAGGACAGGGATGGGTTTAGACACAAAACTTGGCAGAGGTTTATTTTAAGTAAAACTTAAAAGACAAAAAGCCAAAGAAGGATGTTTTATTGCTGTTCTTTCTTTTGACTTTTGACTTTTAAGTTTTAACTTTTTTGAGCTAGGTTTTCCCGATAAATTTCAATTTGCAACTCTTCGTCGCGGTTGGAAAGCGATCGCGTTACCTGACCCAAATAAAGCGGTTGCGAAACTCCGGGTTCGGGATGCACCATAGTACGAGCTCGAATCGTCAGTCTCGAGCTGGCGTTTCCTAAGCGACCGTAGGAAAACAAATTACCAGCAGCTTGACGAAGGGTGGCGTCTAATTGAGATTCGGTAATTTCAGGCGGAAGTGCGATCGCAGCTTGCGTAGCCCCATTATCATAGACTAGCGAAAAACGAACCGCACCAGGAATCTCGATCCGAGTAAACGGCACCAACCCCAGGGCAAATAAACCACCAGTGAGGACGCCCATAAAGCCGGTGATGCCTACCAGCCGAAATCGGATGCCCCACTTAAAGATAAATCCAAAAACTGCTAGGGCACCACAAGCCAGCGTGGCGATACCTACCCACTTGGCGGCTAGGAGAAACTCAGATGTTGCGATCATGGCGATAATGGTGCTTCTTTTTCGTTGCTAATGAACCCATCTAGCTGCGAACCGTTGGGCGATTCTAGGGCAGCTTTGAGGGCGTGCCAGGTTAGGTTAGCACATTTAATCCGCACGGGGAACTGGGAGACGCCTTGCATGACGTTCAATTTCCGCTGTTCTTTAGGGAACTCTGCTTCTCCTTTCATCATGCCTTGAAAGCGTTCCACCATCTCCAGAGCTTCTTTGACGGTTTTGCCTTTTAAGGCTTCAGCCATCAAATCCGCAGACGCCATAGAGATTGCACAGCCTTCTCCTTCAAATTTGGCATCCACGATCGTGTCGCCGGCATCGTTGAGCTGCAACGTGAGTTCGATCGTATCGCCGCAGGAAGGGTTATGTCCCTTCTGATATCGATGCACCGGGTTGGTTTTGCCCTTGTGCTTTGGCTTCTTGTAATGTTCCAGAATGACCTGTTGATAGAGGTCGCGCAGATTACCCAGAGTCATGATGGGACTGGTAAAACGTTATTTATCTTTCTTAATATTAGAGCAAGGTGCCAGCTTCTAGGCATTCAGCTATGTAGACATCATCTTCTTTGTAAACAATCACTGTAAAACTGCGAGTTTTCATAGTTAACGCTGCGTACACCCATCCAAATTATACCAAATATCCTTACTCGAAAAGCGATCGCCGCGATTGTGAGTAAAAAAAGATGTTGGGTTTCCTTGTTCTTCAACCAGTTTAGGAGCCACTGTTTTTGAAACCCAGTCAGGAAGTTATAGCAACCGATGAGTATAGCGTCAACTCAACCTATTCTAGATCGTCTACAGTCAATGGTGCTTGTGCTATATGGCGAACATACAAAACGTAAACTTTAGTATCTCGAATAGTAAATAGCACTCGGTAGATATTTTTAGATTTTCCGTAAAGTAGCTGTCGGACTTCTTCAGTAAAAATTTCGTGTTCGACGGCTTCGGCACAGCGTCGGGGTTTTTCTTGAAGTGTTGCAATCGCATTCATCAATCCGCGAAACCAGCGATCGGCAAACTCAGGATTCCGCTCTCGATACCAGCAGTAGGCTTGCTCGATTTGGGTTTCTGCAATCGGGGTAATTTCAACCTGAAATGTCATATTTCTGTTGCATTCCTTGGACGAAATCCCCGATGGGGCGAGTTTGCCCAGCATTGAGTTCCTCAAAACCTTGCTGAATGCCTGCGATGGTTTCTAGTTTGTCAATTAGTTGACTTAGTTTGGTTGGATCGATTTTGCCCGGTTCAAGAAAGGTGACGAGGACTTGAGTGCGATCGCTCATGTTCTGCGGTAACTGGGTTAGCTCGATTTGCCCATTCTGATAAATGCCTTCGATAGTTATGATCATGGGTTGCAGCAATGCGGTAATGGCTTTTCCAAGATTTTATCCCATAAAACCACAATTCTGCTTGGTAGTTGTATAAAAAGCGATCGCACTTTCTTTTGTGGTGCGATCGCGCAGCGTGCCGTAGGCAATCGCGTGAGAGTCAGAAACCGGGTTTCTTAATAAAATCTCTGTAAAAGACAAAAGTTATCGGAGAAACTCGGTTTCTTGTCAGCTGCCAACTTGCACAACTATCACAATCGGAGTAAACTAAGTTTATGGACTTAGTTTTTTAAGAGCATGGAAACTGTAAATATCGATCAGGCTAAGACAAATCTCTCAGGACTATTGTCGCGTGTGGAACTTGGAGAAGAAATCATTATTTCAAACGGATCTATCCCAATAGCGAAGTTGGTTCCGTTTCGTAATTTCTCCAATCGACGAGCTAGTTTAGGGCAAGATCGAGGGAGATTTATTGTACCAGAGGACTTTAATGAGCCTTTGCCAAAAGAGATTTTGGCAGCATTCGAGGGGGATTAAAAGTGAAACTTTTGCTGGATACGCAGTGTTGGTTATGGTGGTTTGCTGAACCAGAGCGATTGAATGAGGATACGATTGCCTACGGCACGCTGCGCGAACGCACATATTGCCGATGAAAGGAACGAATTGTGGTTTTCTGTTGCTAGTATTTGGGAAATAGGTATAAAAGTTGCGATCGGAAAGTTGCCATTGCCAGAACCGATAGATAGCTACATTTCTAGTCGCATGGTGCAGTTAGATGTGCAGTATTTGGAAATTAGATCGCCTCATGCTTTACGAGCGGCTGCGTTACCATTACATCATCGAGATCCCTTTGATCGAATGTTGATTGCTCAGGCTCAAATTGAGGATATGATGCTTGTAAGTGCTGATTCAATGTTCAAGCAATATAGTGATATTTCGATTCTTTGGGCAGCCAATTAGTGATATTTCACTCTTCAGTTTAGATGGTGCGCTCGCGCAGCGTGCCGTAGGCAATCGCGTGAGAGTTCAGAAACCGGATTTCTTCATAAATTTGTGTAAAAGACAAAAGCGATCGGAGAAACCCGGTTTCTTGTCAGGGCGATCGCTCTTTCTTTTAGTGGTGCGATCGCGTAAGCGATGCGTAGCATTATCGCGCGGCGTCCGGTAGGCAATCGCGTGAAAGTCAATTATTTTGAGATATACTTTTATCTATGGGTAGGAGGTAAACTTTCCACTTTGAGTTTAGAGCCGAGTAGTTTAGATGATATTCGTCAAGATATAGCTAAAA